>CALMIR010000016.1 GCA_937864265.1 uncultured Saprospirales bacterium
ATTGTAACCATTTTTTCACCTTATTCGACTGTCCAGTTTTTGGGGAGTACTTCAGGAAACCTAACAATTGTGATTATGAAGTCCATTTTTTATTTTTTTAATGCCCGCTAACGGTTCTCAGCTATACGCAGGCAGGGATTCTAACCACTGAATTTAATACGAAGAACCGAACTTCAAATTTACGAAAATCAGTCATAAGAAGCACGAAACCCCTGCTTGCGTATAGCTGATGTTATGCCTTCGCCCTTCTTTTTCTATCGTCTGTTTTGTTGTCATTTCTTGTCGGTTTTTGTCGAGCGTTGGCTTGGTGGCTCTTTTGCAAAACTCAGCTTGTGTGTTGGCTTGTGCGGTTTTGCAAATGTGCCACCAAATGCGTTGGTTACTTACAGTCGGGAAGGTTCTTATTCAGAATGTCTGTCTTCAAGTAATCGTTTTTGATTTTAGGATTCCATTGAAAATGTGGAATTTCCTTAACCGTAAAAAGTTTTGCTGGGTCTGATTGGATTAAAGTCTGCGTAAAGTCATCCTCTAATTTCCTTAAATGGTCAATGTCACAAGGAGAAAGGTTTTGCTGAACAGCAATGTTTCCCAAACTGCCTATTGCTGTTGGTTTTATGCCATTGTTTAATGAAACTGAAACGGTTTTTAAATCGTCAATCCTTTGTATAATGTATAATCCTTCAAATTCAGTGTCTAGGTAGAATGTATTGAATTGGTATCGTCCACCTGTCAGGTAAATGGCGACATCTGTCAAGCAAGGCGATGGTTTGCTTACAATTCGCAAATTTGTTCTGTTAATGGGTTGATTTGGATAAAGTTCTTTCAATGCTTCTTGCAACGCCAATGCTCCAATTACTAAACCGTCACATAAATGACCGTGAAATTTCTCTAAGTCGTTAATTGTTATTGTCTGCTTGTTATTGAGTCGACCTTTTGAAAAATCAGTGTCGATGGTTTCAAACTCTGGAAAGTTGTCCAAAGTGTTACAAGAAACAAAAGCAAACAGTATTACCAACCAATATAACTTCATAGCATTTTGAAATAGATATTGATGTAATACAAGCCTGTTATAATGAAAACTAATCCCGCCACAAATCGCATTATTTTTTCAACTTTGGTAATTGCTTTAAAATACATTCCTAATTTCTCCATACTAAAAGCAATCACAAAGGCAAACAGAATTACTGGTAAGCCTGTGCCGAACGAGAAAACAACTGGCAAAGCCAATCCTGCACTTGCCGAAAGTGTCATAGGAATAAGCATAGCAAAGAACAAAGCACCACTATAAGGACAAAACGCCAAAGCAAACAACGCTCCTAATAAAAATGAGCCTAACAGTCCTTTGGTTTTGAACTTCTCAGATAGCTTGTCTGTGAAATTTCCGCCTTTTATGAAATTGAGTTTGATAACATCAAGCATTATCAAACCAATGATAATAAGCACAATGCCGATATACTTTTCTCCATTGCCTTGGAAAAGTTTGGCTACCTGAAATTTACTTGCTCCAAAGTAGATAATTGCACCAATTAAGGTGTAAGAAAAAACTCTGCCCAAGGTGTATAGCAATCCACTTAAAAGCACTTTTCTTTTGTCGGTTATAGTTTTTGCTATAAATGCAGTTGCTGTTATGTTAGTTGCTAATGGGCAAGGGGCAATAGCAGTCAATAAACCCAAGGCAAATGCCGCTAGAAGTGGTGCTTCACGGTTTTGTGCCAATTCATTTAACCACTCCATTAATTAGGATTTTAGGAATAAGTCAATTTCCTTTTTTAGTCCTTCTATGAATTCTTCTTTGTTACCTGCATTCATAAAAGCAAAATCGGTCAAGTCTTTTTTCTTGCCTGTTTTCGGGTTGTAAAGAAAAAGAGCTGTTCCTGTAGCTTCAAACTGTGCTGCTTTCTTTTCATTCCTTTTATCGTCTACATTCACCAAGGAAAAAGGAATATTAGGATAAGTCTTCAATGTTTCTTTTGCTAATGCTTCAATCTTGTTGCAAGTCATACAACGGTGTTCAGAGTGAAACTGAATGACTTCAATTTTAGCTTCAGTAGTCGCATTGTTTGTTTGTTTGGTGTTTTGTGCTTCGCTGTTACAAGCGGTAAAAAGCAACATCATTAGTGTTGCAAATGATAAAAAGATGTTTTTTGATTTCATTGTATTTAATTTTAATTATTTCCGTATTTATTGATTATTGCCAACTGACCTGCGTGGTAGGCAGTATGTGAAACAATTCTACCAAAGGCTTCTGCTTTGGTTTTTGTACCAAATTCTTTTGTAGTTATGGTGCATTCCCAATCTTCGACCGATTGATTCTCCACTATTGATTTCAGTTTCTCAAACGATTCAGCTACATAGTTTTTCAATGTTTCTAATTCTGTCCATTCGCCTGTATCTCGTTTTTCGATGACTGTTTTGGCTATTACTTTTATTGAACTGTCGCCAAATACATTTTTAGCAAAAAGCAATTCCACATCTCCAATATGCCGAATTAAGAACCCAACCGAATTAGGTGAATCACCTAATTTCTTTTGCAAATCATTTTTGGATAGATTTTCTAACTGATTGGTAAATCGTGTCCGGGATTCTATCCAAAGTTCAAGCAATATTTCTGTTTTAGTTTTCATAATAAGATATTGAATAAAAATCCTGAAAGGATTATGAATAGTGTAACCACTCCGAAATAGATTGCAATCAATTTCATTGTCATTACTTTTTTAAGCAAAGTTGCTTCGGGTATAGATAAGCCAACAGTTGCCATCATAAAGGCGATAGCTGTTCCGAGCGGAACACCTTTAGCAACAAAAACCTGAATTATAGGAACAATACCTGCTGCATTGGCATACATTGGAACGGCAAGAATTACCGCAAGCGGAACTGTCCACCATTGACCGCCACCCAAATATTGACCAAAAAAGTTTTCGGGAACATAACCGTGCATAGCTGCACCAATGGCAATGCCAATAATTACATACAACACCACACCTTTTACAATGTCCCAAGCTCCACGAGCGATTTCGGGAAGTCTTTGGTGGAAAGTTAATTTTTCTTCTTCGTATTCGGCTTGTTGCATTTTGTTTTCAAGAATTTTCTTTACCCAATCTGAAAGCATAGGTTCGAGATTGAGTTTTCCTAAAAGCCAACCGCCAATCGTCCCTAATAAAATACCTGATGTTGCATAAATGATAGTGGCTTTTATTCCAAACATTCCGATAAACATTGCGATGGCTACTTCATTGACCAATGGCGAAGTAATGAGAAACGCAAAAGTTACTCCTAAAGGTATGCCGCCTTGCACAAACCCAATAAATAGAGGTACAGAAGAACACGAACAAAAAGGTGTTATTGCTCCAAAAATTGAAGCAAAAAAATATTCTAAGCCGTAAAGATTTTTCTTGTTTAGAAAATTCTTGAGTTTTTCAATTGGGAAATAAGCATTTACAATGCCCATAAAAAACACAATCAAAAATAATAGAATGAGTATTTTCAATGTGTCATACACAAAGAAATTCAGAGCTGTGCCTAAATGGGTTTCTGCACCTATTCCAAAAATGGAATAAATGAGCCAATCAGCGAAATGTTGAATCCAATTGAACATGAATTAATTAGTTAATGTATCAATTTGGTAATTTGCAAATTTGCCGGTTTATTCAAAGTATAATTTGCAAATAAACCCATTTCCAAATTGATTCATTTCCAAATTTCATAATTAACGCAGGAGTTCAACAATTTCATTTACCTGAGCTACTCTGCCTTTGATTTTGATTTGTTCATCTATCATCAATACAGGAGTGGTAAGAACATTGTATTTCATCATTTCTTCGATGTCTTCCACTTTAACCACATTGGCTTCAATGTTGGTTTGTTTGAGTGCTTCAAGCACATTAGTGTAGGTGGTTTTGCACTTTGGGCAACCGGGGCCTAATACTTTTATCTCTTTCATATTTTTGATGTTTTATTGTTTCAGTTCGCAAATGTACGAACATTTATTCGTAGTTCGTAGTATTGCGAACATTATATTAAAAAAATTATTCAAATACTTTGTTTAGCAATGACTTAGCAAGTGCAAAATTTTCTCGGTTGATGCAGTACTTGGTTGATGGTGGTGTGATATCGCCTTGAATTAAACCTGCGTCTTTCAGTTCATTCAAATGTTGAGAAAGGGTTGATTTGGCAATTGGAAGTTCGTCTGCCATATCACCGTGATAGCAACACGCCTGAGAATTGAGTAATTCCAAAATAGCAATTCGGACTGGATGTCCTAGGGCTTTCGCAAACCTTGCAGTCTGTTCTTGTTCTTTCGTGAAATAATCGTTTTTAATTATGCTTGGCATCTTCTGTCGTTTTATTGTTCGCAAATGTACGAACAATAATTTAGAAACCATAAGATACTGTCAATTATTTGTCACGGGTGGTGGGTGGGCTTGGGTGCGTTGGGGCAAAATTAAATGTGCTGTTTTAGGTCGGCTTGTGGAAGGGAAAACAGCTCTTTTAATTTTGCGAAGCTTTGGCATTTTTCGTTCGCTTTTCTGTTTGTTTATTGTCGGTCGTGTCGTCTTTTAGGGTGATGCATAACAAGCGCACTCACGCACTTCGTCTTTTACTTAGTCACCTTCCCGATGGATACCGGGAGCGTGTATATCCGCTATAGGAGAAGCCGCCTGTTTATCGCAATAAATTGGAAATCAATTAAATAAGCTAGGCCACTCCCCACGACAACCATACGCTCCCAGCCCTCCGCATCTACCCGATTACAAACGTTTACAAACGATTATAACCGTTTGTAATCGGCTATTCCAATCCGCACTGAACACAGCGACAAGATACAACCTGGCTTTCAAAACAACAAGGTTGGCACAAAAAAATGTTGTTCTTTGAAATGATGGTATTAATTTTGTGGCTCACTAAAAAACACTGACAATGGGTAGACCTCATCAATTTGTTCAGCTTGATGCTATCGAGCGAGACTTCCTGACGGGTTTGGTCCGTAAAGGTGAATGCAAGGCTATTGAACTGAATCGCGCCAGAATGTTACTCTGGAGTGCCGAGGCTGTGAAGGCCGAAGAAATCGCTGTGCGATTAGGCATGAGCTATGGAACAGTAACTCAAACGCTAAAACAATACCGCGATGCAGGCCTGGAAAGAGCACTATACGATGCACACCGTAGCGGAGCCCCTCGTAAAATCACCCCAGAACTTGAGGCGCATATAACAGCTATTTCATGTAGCGATAGCCCCGAGGGTAAAGCTAAATGGACAGTTGAAATGCTCAAAGATGAAGTAATACGCCTCAAGGTGGTAGAAACAATAAGTAAAACTTCTGTTCATACTGTTTTAAAAAAAGCAAACTCAAGCCTTGTCAGGAAAAGATGTGGTGCATCGGCAAAATAGATGAGGAGTATGTGGCCAATATGGAAGACGTACTTGCCCTGTACGAAGAGCCAATAGACCCCGAACGTCCACGACTATGTTTTGATGAACGCCCCTGCCTCATGGTAAGTAACGTAAGTGAGCCATTGCCCATGTCCGAGAAAAGTTCTAAACGTTTGGACTACGAATAGAAGCGATTGGAACCAGCGGTGATACTCTTAGCTTATAATATGGACACCGGACAAAGACACCTATCGTTGTGCAGCACCAAGACAAAGGTTGATTATGCCACCTTCCTTGGAGAGGTAATAATGAACCACTACGCAGATGCAACGTCAATTCGCCTGATTCAGGATAACTTGGGCACCCATACAAAAGGAAGTTTCTACAAGGTGTTTAGTCCCGAGGTGGCAAGAAAATTCACCTCGAAATTGGAGTTCCATTTTACGCCTAAGCACGGTTCTTGGTTGAATATGGCCGAAATTGAATTTTCTTCCTTGTCCAGACAATGTCTTAATAGAAGGTTCGACTCTTTGACCAGCTTGGAAACTGAAGCAAAAGCATGGGAAATGCAAAGAAACGAACTGTCCGTCAGAATTCACTGGTCTTTCACCGTAGATGCAGCGAGAGAAAAACTCAAAAAGCTTTACCCTGATATCTATAAGGACAAGCAGCCAACATAATACCATTATTTCAATGAACTTTTTGAATCGAACACTAAGTTCTTATTTTTTTATAATCGCCTGATTTACAATGGAGGCTATCCCGAACTCACGTTAGATACAATTGTACAGCGCATGGAGCCGGAAAAAGTCCTTGTTTTCGGCTCCTATACTAAGGAGACCGCCACTGCAAAGAGCGATCTCGATTTATTGGTAGTCAAGGATACTTATTTGCCTATGCGCAAGCGCAGTAAAGATATTAGCTCCATTTTGGCTGGACTATTAATCCGGGTAAATGTGCATGTTTATACGCCAGAAGAAGTGGAGGAATATGGAAATGAGGAATATTCGTTTGTAAATTCGATACTGAAAACTGGCAAGGTGGTTTATGGGTAGAAACGCTGCCAATCGAGTAGGCAAAGACCAGACAGTTGGCTGATCTTCTCCCGCTCACCCCGTTACGCGTACGGATTACGTACTTTGCGGTTCAAAGCACAACTTATCGTAATTTCGATTTGTCCACTTTGTACGGCTTCGCCAGTGCATCATCCGCCGATCGGCTTTGAAATGTCCTGTGAAGGTCGTCGCTAGTGGACAATTCCTTGTTCAGCCCTTCACTCACACGCCTTCCAGCACATGGCTACTATGGCTTCTGCGTATCCCCCCACCCTACCCATCTTAGCCCCTAAGGCATCTCCGGTGTTCATTCCCGTTCACTGCTTTGTTCATTTCTGGACATTATTCAAGCAAATCATCTTTGCAAGATATTGTCTATCAATTATTTATGTGTATGGTATAAAAATTGCTGCTTTTATTCGTAAAAGCAATCACCCATGCTACAAAATTACTTAAAGACGGCTTGGCGCCATCTGATTCGACATAAAACCTTTTCCTTTATAAATGTTTTTGGGCTGGCTATCAGCATGAGTATTTGCATGCTCATTATCACGCTTATCAAAGATGCGTATAGCTACGATCTTTTTCATCCGAACCGAGAGCAGATATACCGCATCATCACCGATGCCCAGCGAAAAAATGGAAGCGCTGAATCCTATGCTTCTTCTCCTTTTGCCGTAGGGCAAACCCTGGCCAATGATTACCCTCAGGCCGAAATATGGACGCCACTGATTAATGCTTTCCACGGTGCCATCCGCTTCAATGAGCATTCCTTTGACTTTAGTGGCTTTTTCACCGACGCTTCTTTTTTTGACCTATTTGGTTTCGAACTGGAGGCCGGCGATGAGGCGACGGCTTTGACGGAACCCTATGCTATCGTATTGGAAAACGAACTGGCGCACCGCCTGTTTCCCAATGAGTCCGCTTTGGGAAAAATAGTGGAAATACCTGGCTATGAAGCCACTTTTAAAGTAAGTGGTGTTTTGAAGCCTTTTCCGGGTAAGACCCATTTAGAATTTACGGCACTGGCCAGCCTGGCTACTCAATTGGCACGGGAAAAGCAGGCAAATGCTCCGATGATTACCAGCAATTGGAATAATTATTATACCAGTTATAATTTCATTCGGCTCAAGCACAGCAAAGACTTGGCATCAGCAGAATTGGCACTGGCTCAAATTGCTAAGGATAAATACAAAGACCTGGAATTGGAAAGCAGGGACGCTGGCTATCAGTTCTATTTACAACCCCTAGATGAGATTACCCCTTCCGGTATATTTTCCAATTCAATGGGTCGAGGCATGCCCATATTCCTGATCCTCTTTTTGAGTGTGCTAGGAGCTTTAATCATTCTTTCCGCCTGCTTCAATTATACCAATCTTACCATTGCCCGTTCATTGGTGCGCACGAAGGAAGTGGGTGTCCGAAAAGTGCTGGGTGCCAGCCGTTGGCAGGTAATGGGCCAATTCATCGGAGAATCTGTCGTCACAGCGATGATAGCCTTATTACTGGCCTATCCGCTGTTGCAATTCATCAAACCCCGTATTGCCCAATTGAGTATTGCCGAAGCCATGGACATGCGCCTGAAGGAGGATTTATCGCTTTACCTCTTTTTTGTGGGTTTTACGGTGTTTGTTGGTATGCTAGCGGGTATTTTACCAGCCATTACCCTGTCGAAATCCGAACCTTTGGGTATTTTCCAACAATTTCAAAACCACAAATTGATACAGCGCATCGGCCTGCGTAAAGTGCTGCTAACCATTCAATTTGTGTTTACCCTTATTTTCTTCATCACCATGACCATCTCTTGGCGGCAGGTATCGCATGCCATCGTCCACAACTTTGGCTTCAACCAAGCCCAAACGCTGGTGGTCGAACTTCAGGGTCAGCCCTACAGCAAAGTAGTTCCTGCTTTTGAGCAGCTTAGCGGGGTTGAGTTGATTTCGGGTATTTCGCATTCGATGGGTACCTGGGCCGATTTTTATGACGATGTACGCCTGGATATTAGCCAGGAGCGCAAAGGCGTTAGGCAATATTTTATAGATCACCATTATTTGGAACACTTTGGCATATCGCTGATAGCCGGACAGAATTTTCCCGAAAACCTCAGCCAGCAACAGGAGTTGTTTGCCATCGCCAATGAAACGTTTATCCAAGATTTTGAACTGGGCGATCCGGCTGAAGCCATTGGCAAATCATTGCTGCTAGGCGATAGCACCACCGTGATTATACGGGGAGTAGTTCCTGATTTCCCTTTCAAGCCCGCCGTTTATGCTATGGAGCCTTTGCTGCTGCGCTACCAGCCCGATGAGTTGGCTCTACTAAACGTAAAATTGGCAGGCGGTAACCTACCTGAAAAAATGATCGCATTAGAAAGCATTTGGAAAAAGCTACAAACAGGTGAGCCCTTCGATGCCCAATTCTTTGACCAAAAAGTACGGGACAATTACGCGGAGTTGTTGGATATGACCAAAATAGTCGGTTTTTTTGGCTTCATGGGTCTGCTGATTGCCTGCATGGGCTTACTCGGCATGACCATTTACACGGCGGAAACGAAATCGAAAGAAATCAGCATCCGAAAAGTAATGGGGGCTTCGATATCAGACATTGTATTGATGCTTTCAAAAAACTATTTTGTATTGCTGGGCATTGCAGTAGCCATCGCATCTCCCATCGCTTTTTTTGTAGGCAATTTGGTACTTCAGACTTTTGCACAACGCATCAATTGGTCGCCGGGGCTATTTCTGCCGGGAATTTTGATACTGTTGTTGATTGCAGGCATAACCGTCGGCTCACAAGCACTAAGGGCTGCTATCCGCAATCCTGTGGAGTCGTTGCGCAGCGAGTAGGTATATAAAGGGATGGATGTTTGTATCATTTATTGAGCCTTTAAATACGATACTATGCCAGGATTTTATCGTAATATTGGGGCAAAATAAATTTACCCAGACCATGAAATACCTTACCCTAATGCTAGGAATTAGCCTATTCCTCGCATTGTTCGCTTGTGAAAAAAAAGCCACCTCTCAATCAATTGCCCCACAAACACTTACTGTGAAGTCTGACATCATCCCCTACCGGGACGGCAGTAAATGGGGCTTCATGCACCAGGATGGCCGTATCGTCGTACCCGCAACCTACGAATATGCCTACGTGTACTACGATGGCTATGGCCGATTTTCGACCGATGAGCTATCTGGCCTCGTTTCGCCGTCAGGGCAGACCATACTACCGCCTACCTACATGAGCATCGGCAATTTTGAGGATGGTTTGGCTACCATTTATACCAAAGAAGAGAAAATTGGCTTTATAGATACCACCGGTAAGATCGTCATTGCACCGGTGTATGATGAAGCCAGTGATTTCCGAAACGGGCAGGCGATGGTAAAGAAAAACGACCAGTATATGCTCATCAAGACGGATGGCTCTTTAGTCAAGTCTTTGGGCAATCTGATGCCCTTTTACGAAGAACCGTTCTATTACAATCCCCGTCTTTTGGACGTGCAAGACAAGGCCTATCGCCTGGTGCAGCAACAGGAAAACTACCTGATTGGCTTAATCGACCAATCGGGCAACACCGTATTGAAACCCATTTATGAAAGTTTGAGCCACCCGTTTGGCGGGGTAATGGTGGCCCAAATGGGCGGCAAAGCCGGACTGATCCGATTGGATGGTACTGAAATTACACCACTTGAATACGACATGCTGTACCGCGTTGGCGCGGATCGTTTTTTGGCTTCTAAAAGCGAAAACAAATTTGGCGTGCTCGACAGCAAAGGCCAGGCAGTGGTTCCATTTGAGTACAGCATCTTGTACGAAGGCATAGATGGACAATATTTTGTCAGCAAAGATTCCCTGATCGGCCTGATGGATAACCAGGGGAAAATAGCCATTCCCATGCAGTACCTCAACCTCTTTGCCAGCCAGGGTTATATCGTAGGCAGCAATCAGCAGTCGCGCATGGGCGTCCTCTCTGCGAGCAATCAAATTGTTATCCCTTTTGAGCACGATTACATCGAAGTGTTAAGCGAAGACCGCTTTTTGGTAGAAGTCAATCAAAAGCGCGGTATCATGGATAAAAAAGGGAATTGGGTACTGGCACCGGAATACGAATACCAAGCCATGATGGAGGCCGACCATGAAATGGACGCCAGCCAAGAACAACCGCGTTCCATTGTCTTATTATTCAAAGATGGGCAGGGTACTTTGTTCAATACAGATGGGAAAGTGATTTCGGACAAAAAATGGCTGTATTGCGGCTACCCCGATCCATTTGGCCATACCAGGGCGACAGACATCAATGGACGGGAAACCGTTTTCGACCGCAATGGAAAGGCTTACGCCAAAGACGCTGAATTGAAAAAAGTGACGGTTCGCACCGCCCAAGAGCTGTTCGATGCCATTGCCGACGATACAGAAATAACGCTGGAAGATGGCCAATACGATTTGGGTATGGTAAGCGGCGGTTCGGATCATGCCGCTATTTTCGACTATGGTTTTGAAGACAGAAGCATTGTCATCAAAAACACCAGCAATCTTCACCTGAAGGCCAAAAACCCGGGCAAAGCCCAATTGGTCACCACCTATGAATTCATCCCAGTGCTCCGCATGGAATTGTGCAATAATATCTCTTTGAATGGCTTAAGTGTGGGCCATGAAGTCAAGCCCGGCCTCTGCGATGGTGCCGTCCTGTCGCCGGAATCCGTTTCTTATCTAGTCATCGAAAATTGCGACCTATACGGCAGCGGTACGGTTGGTGTGGAAGCTTTGTATTGCAATTACCTATACTTGCGTCAGACTACCATACGGGAATGCACCCGCGGCATGCTCTATCTGGAAAACAGCTCTGAATGTCGGATAGAAAAGTGTACCATGAAAGACAATCAAGGTGGCCACATGGTGCAAAACGTATCTTCCTACAACGTATTTTTCGACCAGGTCATTTTCGACAACAACCATACGCCTACAGAATACGGGCCTTACGATTTCTTTGAAGTGCGGAATGTCTATCAGCCGATGGGGTTGAAAAATTGTACTTTTACCAATTGCTCGGCTGATTACCTGGCGACTGATGTAACGCTGCTGGAAGTGACCAATGTGAAGCGGGATGGACTAGTGCTGCGCATGGGTGAGTCCAGGTAAGCAACAGCCCAAAGGGTATTTCGCTATTTATCTTATCAAAGCTCAACTGACGATACAAAACAGGAGAAGATGAGCGATCTCAGGACTCGATTTACTTCAAGAGGTCGCTACATCCCTCCTTTTCTTTGCCGGACAAAAGTATAAATCTTACAATTTTGTCACTTTCCGCACAGCAATTCCTTTATCCGTTTTTATAAAAACATAGTACAAACCTGGCATAAGTTGTTGAATGTCAATAGTGGTATTAGAGGCATCTCCGAGTGATTGATCTACTAGCCTTCTACCCGATCCATCCATAATACAAAGCCATTCCAATTTTCCTGCTTCGGTAGTTCCATCCAAATGAATCACATCAGTCGCAGGATTGGGCCATATTCGAACGCCTTGTAAGGGCGAAGTGGAGGTCGTTTCTTTTGTATCTACCTCCGCCATCCATTTCCAGATGTAATTTTTGTTCCAAAGCTGCCCATTGATAATGACCTCATCTTCGGGGCGAGATGACCAAGCCGCGACATAGCCTGTACTTGGATCAAGAAACTCTCCGCAGTTCAAATAAACAGAATCCAGCAGTATTGGCGACCAAGATTCAAGTTCTAAACCGTTATAATTCAAAGAAATATTTGGTTCTGTGGGGGGAAGACCCAAAAAAGAGCCTGCCAGGTAATGATTAAAATTGCCGGGGATGGCTATCAGCGTAGTCACATCGCCCATAGGTGCGGGATCTAATTCCGTCCAAGTAACACCGCCGTCGGCAGTTGCAAATAGTCGGGAGTTTTCATAAAAATCGCCCCCATTTGGGTTTGCCGCCGTAGCGACACCATTCAAAGTATCAGTAAAGGCAATGCTGAGTATCATATCGTCGTCATGCGACACAGTAAACATGTCCCAATGGTAACCGCGGTCGCTTGTTCTATACACCCGCCCTTTATTGGTGCCTACCCAGACATAATCGCCTACCTGCGCCGAATAATTGCCAGAGAAATAGAGCAAATTAAATTCGTCGCTTTCGAACACAGGGCCGTTTGCTTCGGGTACAAGCGTCCAGGTTTCTCCACCATCAAGAGTCGTCGAGACCCGCTGGCGGTTGATTGCCACTCCTTGAAGCGGGTCAAAAAAATGCAGCAGTACGCCTCCCGAGCTATTGGGCGGAGTGATTTCACGCCAGCTAAGGCCGGCATCCGTCGTTTTGAATACTGGACGAGTATCGGAAGGGATGAATTTATTGGTGGAAAAAATGGCTGTTTGTTCATCCAACCCCTGAATGCTCCAAGCAAAACGCCCAACGGCCTCTTCGGCCCGGATATAATCCCAATTGGCCCCACCATCGGTGGTTCGGACTATGGCAGGCACTGCATTGGGAGATAAAGAAAAAGTAATGGAGTCGGCCAATGCCCATACTACATCGGCATTGACAATCGATACATTTTGGTAATCAAAATTGCCCGGGGGCAGATCAATCAGCACGGGTTCAAAATGTTGACCAAAAAGGGGATGCAACATCAAGGCTAATAAATGGGTAAAGATTACTGGTTTCATCGTTTTTCTTCTTGACTGATGGGTAAATGGTTTTTATCCTAAGTAACGCAGAAAAATTAAACTTCCCGATTTGTCCTTATCCTAGCGGGCTAAACGGTTCACTTCAAGTGTGTTCGCTAGGGTGAGGACTTTGATAAATCGGGAAGTAATTTTTTGCACACTACTAAGTTCATCCTAGTAGAAGAAAGTACCCTGGTTTTGGCACATTTTTAAAAAAAACCTCGCTCTAACCATTTATACGCCGCAACTTTTCCAGCCCCTTACCCGGTAAGCCGTCCTGTCTTGGTTTTCCAGCCCGCCATAAATAAGCGTTTTACCTCGAACTCGACCACCCGAAGCTTGGTCGAAGTAATCCATACCGTGAAAATGCTTGGGATAAACCGTCCGTCCTGCTTTGACCTCAAACGCCTCAAATGAATTGCCCACAGGGTATAATAAATCGCATTCGTTTCCATATAGAGTCTCTCCAAAAAAAGAACTCTTTAAGGGTCAGCCGATGGTGGTTCTGTTTATGCAATTCTGCTATCACCATATTTTCAAACAAACTGCCTGACAAAGCCGGGTCTATTTCCTGATTGGGACTACGGCTGCCGAGTAAAAAAGCAAGCAGCCCTGTGTCATAAAAATAGAGCTTAGGGGTTTTGACGATGCGTTTATTGAAGTTTTTAAAATAGGGAGGTAGTTGAAAAATTAGATAGCTGCTTTCTAAAATGGATAGCCATTCCTTAACGAGGTAGATGGATATTCCACTTTCATTAGCAAGTTTAGAATAATTGAGTAATTGCCCTGCTCGACCGGCACACAAGGATAAAAAATTTCGGAATACCCTAAGGTCTTTTACCTTTTCCAGTTGGCTGACATCCCTTTCTATGTATGTTTGGATGTAATTGTAATAAAAAAACGCAGGGTCGCTGCCACGATCGAATATGGCGGGATAAAAACCCTGCTGTGCCGCAAAGGTCCAGGAATCAGCTAAGCTTTGTGCGGCTTGCATTTCTGAAAAATCAAAAGGCAACAAGCGGAAAAGAGCGACCCTACCTGCAAGACTTTGAGTGATATGCTGCAGTAAGTGAAAATTCTGCGAACCAGAAAGGATGTACTGCCCCATTAAGCGGCGTTCGTCTACCCGTCCCTGAATATATGAAAATAACTGAGGGGCTTGCTGCGCTTCGTCGAAAATCACTTTTTCAGGATATTCATTGAGAAAACCGACGGGGTCTTCTTTTGCAAAAAGGCGATCATTCAAGTTTTCCAGACTAACATAGGTGTAGTCTTGAAACATTTCACGCAATAAGGTAGTCTTTCCCGATTGGCGTGGCCCGGTTAGTGCCAAAACAGGGTACTTTTCGGCCTGTTCCTTCAGGGCTTTAGAAAGCGTACGCGGTACAAATGGCATTTTTAGGGTTAAAAATAAGCAATGATTTCAAATTTGCATAAAGATTATTTCAAATTTGCATAAGCATTTTTTGAAATTTGCATAAAGATGGACTGTCTCCTTAAAGCAGCGGTGAAACGGTTCATGTATTGTAAGCCTTTTTCGTTCTTTTTTACGTCAATCCGAAGTCCAACGTTCTCCGTCTGAGCCCTGGAATGCACAAGAAGCGCTTTAGCGGATCGGAAAGCGGTTGTTGGAAGTGAAAATGGGATGAATGAATTTGGTCATACTGAAATTGGACACTTAATAACGGCTCACCTTTAAACAATGCCTCCCAGAATAGGGGTTAGCTTCGCTACGTTCCACTTGGAATAGATCATTTATGCCATAGCCCGTTTCTTCCCATCGACGAATACCTGATTTCCAGGCACTTCTATCTGCTTTTTCAAAGCTGTCTTCAAAGACGAGCTCCCAAAGGCCTGGCTTTTGTTCTATGAAGAGCTTGAAATCGTCAAAATAGAAAGACCCCTTGTATGAAAATGAAGCACCAAAGGCTAGCTTAACAGCATCCTTTCCAATGTAGCCTTCAATCATATAGGTCTTCCAATCGGTATGTCGGATGGGGCGGTCGTACATGTTCTCATAAAAAACAGTACCCAGCAACTTGGCATCCACCCGTGCCCAAATTCGCGCTGCCGCACTATCGTTCTCGATTTCAGCCCTTACGGTAGCCTCCAGGCGAAATCTTTTACCCTCGTATGAACTAGGATCTATTAGCGCAGAATAGGCACCCCAGGTTGCTTGTGCATAAGGGCTGAAGCTCGAGAGCAAATAAAAAATAAAAATCGTGAGTTTTTTCATTGCCATACTTCGTAAAATGTTCCGTTTTCCAGTACTTCTTCTACAGTGAAAAAGGTATCCTGGGCAGCATCTGTTTTAGTTTTTCAATCTTCCGATTCAATCAGCAAGGGCTTAAAATAGCCGTACATTTCAATATCATAGGAAACCCGTTGTAAAAGTGCCGCTCCGTCCTTGTCTCGAACTTTAAGGTCGGTTGTAATTCCCAGAAAATGACCACTTCCATTGTCAGCCCTCCACAGATAAAACGAATTAACTCCATAGCCTGAGGCTTCCCACTTGCCAGTATTAATGATTGTATTGAGGCTGACTTGGACGGCAAATTGGACTGGCATAAATTCATAGGTGTGTTGCTCGGTTGGCAAGGGGGGTAAAGAGTCTGCTACCCGCTCCAAAATGTGATCATAGTACATATTTGACTTATGCATCTGTACTTCGTACTCTTGCCAACTACCGTCAGTAGATGCCTTGGCATCATCAATTTTGGCTATACCTGTCATCCGTATATGGAAGTTTTGGTCTGAAGGTGTAGCGCCGAACTTTACAGCAGGCAGTACAATGATCTGCCGGGCGTTGTAATCTGAAGGATAAACAAGCATTGTTTTTTAAATATTTTAGAGTGAAATAATCTTTGATCCCTGTTTACCAGGCTTGAATAAAAATTAACTTAAACAATTGTTATACCGCTCCTCAGTTTCGCACAATTTTCCGCGACAGAAATCCACCTGACTGGCTAATGGTCAGGGTATAAATACCTGCTGGAAGATCACTCATGTCAAATTGAGCTTGCCCTTGCGCCGATTCATCGAGCAACTGGCGTTCCAGCAGCTTTCCCTGCATATCATTTAGCAACAATAAGCAAGGCGCTGGTTTATCGCTGATAACCTGCACCTGTAGCCAGTTGGTCGTAGGATTGGGCGTAATTTTTACTTCCGCTTCTAGTGATTTACCCGACAACAATCCTGTGAGCGGGCTACCGATGTATTTGTACATGCGCGTAGGGTGGTCAACGGGCTGCCATTCACCGGCATAGCCTACTGTCGGGCTGCTG
The DNA here is from genome assembly GCA_937864265.1 of uncultured Saprospirales bacterium. Taxonomy (GTDB): domain Bacteria; phylum Bacteroidota; class Bacteroidia; order Chitinophagales; family Saprospiraceae; genus CALMIR01. The sequence goes on from CALMIR010000016.1 coordinate 16,385, forward strand.
AAATCCATATTTGCTATAAATTCGCCATTGCTGATCTCTTGCCAACTTTGCCCCAAATCTTTACTCAGATAGGTAAGAAAAGGCCCATTGATATTGTCCACCCTTTTAGACATTAAAATGAAGTGCGATTCAGGTATCAGGATGTAGTCTATTGCTGGCTCTGGAGAGTTGTAGGTCGGTAATTCCGTCCAGGATTGGCCACCATCGTCGGTATAGTTGATCGTAACGTCTGGCGAATTGGCCACTTGGCGAATCGCTGTAATCCCATGCAGAGAATCAGCAAAAGAAAAAAATACGAAACGATCGCCCGGGTCTAAGACCTCCCAGGTAAGCCCTCTGTCTTTAGAATGGAATATTCGTCGGGGAAAAAAGGTTGATGCATCAGCAGAACTAAACCAAACATGGTCGCCGTGTACTTCATAATCTCCGGCTATACCAAATTCGCCGTTTGCTGCGGGGATATTAGCACTTGGAATTCGCTGCCAGCTACTCCCTCCATCGGATGTCCGATAAATTTCGTAAAAAGGAATGGGATCGTTTTCAGAAGGCGTGGGGTCTCCCATGACTATACCATTTTGTTCATCCCAAAAATGGACAAAATCAACATACCCGCTTGGATCGGTGAATGCATCTTCTAAAAAGCTTTCCCATGTAGTTCCTCCATCTATTGTCCGCAGCACATAACTTTTAAAATCTACATCCACAGCGCTAGCCCAGGCTATATTGTCATTGATCGGGCAAATGTTACTGGCATAAGGTTCTACGCCCATAGGTATGACGCCTCCAGACCAGGTGCTGCCACCGTCACTGGTTTTAGCAAAAAAAAGGGTTTCACTTGGCACCCAGTTATAGCTAGAAGAAGTCACATCATATTTCATCAACACACTCCATGCAACCTGCTCATTGTTATGCGCAATACGCAAATCATATGTGCCAAGCGTGTCAGGTAATAGGGGTACATAAGACTGCCATACTTGAGCATGAAGATTTAAGGAGATGAACACAAATACGCCAATGTACAATTGGGACAACGAAATGCCCAAGCGGGAACAAGAAGGGTTCTTCATTTGATCGTTTTTTTAAGTGAATATTTTAAACCCTTAGTTCCACTTCTTCCCAAAAAGTACCCAGATCCTGGTCTTTTAAAAACAAATTATCCACCTACAAGTTTATTACTCCTTTGCCTCAAAATCAGTCTAGTACCTGGCAGGTAGGGCATCCATATTGCCAAAACCCACGAAGCCAGCCCAGAAGAAAGGGTGAGCCGCCTGACCCCGGTTCTTGGCCAGCACGTCTAGTTTGATTTGGCGCATAGCCTGGCTCTTGGTGCGCCCCTTTTGAAGGTATCGGTAAAACCCGATCATCAAATCCTTGGTTTTGGCATCGTTCACTGCCCATAGCGAAGCAATAACACTACCAGCACCGGCATAGGCAAACGCCCTGGACAAGGATATGACCCCTTCACCATCCTGTAGCTCGCCGATTCCCGTTTCGCAGGCCGATAGGGTCACCATATCCGCACGTAGGCGCAGTGCGTACAGGTCTTTGGCAAGCACCAAATCGTACCCATCGGGGTCTGGGGTGTTATTTGCAAAAGCCAAGAAACTGCGGTCGCCTGTCTGGTCGTCGGCTTGGGCGTGGGTGGCCAAGTGGATGATACTCGCTTGACTAGCCTGCGCCATAAAGGCTTCGGTTGTAGCATCTTTACCAAAAAAGGCTTGCCCTTTCATAAGTTTGGCCACCCTAAACAACTCCTCCCCCGACCAGGGCAAAGGCTGCAAATCTTTTCGCATATTATCCAATCCGCCAAAGTGTAAGGCCAAAGTAGCGGTATCCCCTTTGAACACTGGGGCAAATCCGATAAAATAGGGCGTGGGTAGGGTACTGGCTTCCTGAGTCTGGTGCATGATTTGGAGCAAGGTGGCTGAAAAAGCATAGCTCAGCTCGTGCGACTTGAGCAAATAATCGTGTTGAGGCCAATCGGTGGCTTCCTCTGGCTGCGTTTTCAATAAAGCATCAAAAGGGATCAGGTTCAAGTGCTGGTCGGAGATGACGATGATTTGCTCCGGCAACTCATCCAAGTCCAGGACTCCCAACAGTTTGCTATAAAGGCGGTAGGCTGCATCGGCATATTGCCTGGCCAGTGGTTCGTAGCGAGCCGCTTGGCTAGGGTCGGTGTGGAACGCCGTCAGCCCCTGGCGCAGGTCTTGCACCCAAGTTTCGAGGGGAAAATCTTTCTTGATGGCCTGTACCTGAATCGATTTTTCACTCAGTATAAAGGCATATATATTGTTTTCTCCCACGAAATATTCTATCATCAATTGGCCAGGTTTCAGTAATTGCTGCCTGATTTCTGCAATAGTAGCCACCTGCAACCCGTATTTCCGCTCAAAATAGTCGGGGTATTGCGCTTTGAACTGCAACTGCAATTGGTCTAACTGGCTGTACAGACTATCAATGTGGTTTTGTAAGCGATGAACCTGCCGGGCTTGTTCCTGCGCTTCGGCTTCGTCTTCGCTGCGTTCGCTGAGGTATTCATTTTTTAGTGTCTCGTGTATGTGGATACTGGCATACAGCTCCCGCTCGGCTTCCAATAGGTACACGGGTACGGAGGCTTCTGTCCATGCCAGATGGCGTTGAGCCGATTGGCGCAGTTGTAGTGCCCTTGACTGTTCCGACAGATAGAAGGCTTTTTCAAGGTGCCTTGGCTCTCCAGTCAAGTCTAGCGCATACAAGTGAGCGGCTATCGCTTGTTCAAACACTTGGCGTGTTTGCCTGAAATGAGCGGCCTGGGTTCCCGGCCTGGTGTAGGCATAGTGGTCTTCCAGCAGCAGGCGCTCAAACGTTTGAAAGTCTTGAAGGCTTTGAGTCAGCATGGATTTGTTATTATTTAACCGGGCCAATTCCAGCTCGGCCCAAGCGCGGGCGGCGTACAGTTGCCGGATGAAGTAATTCTCTTTTTTCAGGAGCTTGTCTGATGCTTGTACCTGCATCAATAAGGCGTTGCTTAGCTCCAGCGCTTCCTGCGGCCTGCCCAGTTGCACGAGTATTTTGACCCTCAATGCAGTGCCCTCAATGGTAAAACTGTTGAGGTCGGTCTGGAAATAATCGCGTAGCAGCTCCAATGCCTGGCTATTGATCGCCAAGCTTGTCTTGTAGTCGCCGATGTTATAATACATCTCTGCCATACTGTGGTATCCCGTTGATAGGTACATCTGGGAAGACCACTCCTGAGCCAACCTGATTTGCTGGCACTTTTCCTGAAATTCAACAGCCTGCTGCGGCCTATCTGTCACGGCCAATAGGCTGGCATAGTACTCATAAGCCGATGCCAGCAGCGAAGAATCTATATATTCCACATGTTCAAACTGGTATATCGCTTCCAAATAGGCAGCCTCTGCCTCTGAGTAGCGGAAGGCTTTCTGATAGGCATCACCTAACAGGTTAAGGCAGCGTGCTATGCGGTTGTGTATTGGGGGCAGCAGTGATCGGCGCAATGCCAGAGCCTCGCTATAGTAAGCGATAGCCCGGTCATAGTCACCCAAGTCGGTATCCAAATTGCCTAAGTTCATTACTACAGTGGACAGGTTCATGCCTTCACTCGGGTATTGCCTGTAAATAGCCTCGGCCTGCTGCATATAATGCCTTGCTTGTTCAAACTCCTGTATCTGGTAATATATGGCCCCCAGTACATTGAGCGAGCCAGCCAACAGGGGGGCGTTGGGGGGGAGCTTTTCCCTGCGTAAATCTATTGCTTTATTGATCCAGTGCAAGGCTTCATCGTATTGCTCCATATCCATGTTCATAACCCCCAAATTGTGATAACTCGCCGCCAATCGGATATCTCCAACCGGGTAATATTGTTCTGCGATAAGCGCCGACTTTTTAAACAATTCAACAGCCTCTGGTAAGCGAGCGCGGTAGTAGGCCAACCCTGCTCGGGTTTGCCAATATATCAGGTGCAGCTCTGTGTTTTCCAATTCATAAACCGAAAGTTTTTCCCACACGCTATCCAACATTATTTCAGATAAAACCTGATCTTCGTCAGCCAATACAGCCGCTTTAGCCCGATCGAGAATGGATTTAATGGCGATGCTGTCTTCAAAGGGAATGTTTTGACCAATTACATTGCTCATGCCAAGTAATAGTACTATCTGGCACAATAGCAGCATTTTTTTCATATCTGAATGGGTTTGGAAATAAAATTAATCCATTGCTTTTTAATATTTGTGAGGATGTCGTGTTTTTTTTTCAAAATAGGCTACCTTGCATGTTCAATACCAGCCATTTGAAATCAATCTATTGAACAACCCTTTTGTGAAAGACACCAAACATCTGACAGATCAAACTATTCTGGGGGCAATTTTGGGCAGCCAATTGGAGCGTGAGCAGGTGTTTGGCTACCTTTACCTCCATTCTGGCTGGAAGGAAAAAGCAGTAAAGTTTGTGGTACTGGAAGGGGGCGATTCGAGCACCGGAGAGGATATTTTTCAAGAAGCCCTCATCCTGTTGGATAGGAACATTCGAGAAAATAAATTTCAAAACCACAGCAGCCTGCAAACCTATTTCATGGGCATTGTCCGGCAATACTGGTTCAATCAGCAAAGGAAAAAACGTCCTATGGCTTTGTCCCCAGAAATGAAGCAGTTGGATGAACAAGACCTGGAAAGGGAGGTTTTAAGAAAAGAACGCGAACACATCATTCAAGTAGTAATGCAAACCATTGGCGATCATTGTAAAAAAGTGTTGAGCTTGTACAAGCTTTCTTTAAGCAATGAGGAAATAGCCCGCGAGCTTGGCCTCAGCAGCCCCGAAATGGCCAAAAAATATACCTACAGGTGCAGAGAAAAATTCAAAGCATTTATCGAAAAGCACCCTGTTATTAAGGAATTATTGTATGTCGAATAATGACTTTTTGGAACAACAGATCGAAGCTTTTCTGGGCGGAAAAATGAATGCCGAGGAGCAGGCTGTTTTTAAAAAAGCCTTATCTGAAAACCAAGAATTGGTTAAAGTGCTTGCCTTGCGGCAATTGGAGTTTGAAGTTGCCGAGAACATCATCGCCCAGGACATTCGCCAACAGCTGCAAGCACTAAAAGCCAGCCAGCCCATACCATCAGCGGCCTCTATTTGGAAAAAAATATACATGCGCTTGCTATTATTGGCGGTACTACTGGTGCTGCTTGGAGGGTTGCTACATTGGTACTTTAAGCGGCCTTTGCCTACTCCCACCAACACCATTCCGCCATTAGAAAGTCCGCCCCAAAAAGAACTGCCCACGCCCGAATTGCTTCCTGAAAGCCCCAATAAGGCCGCGCCTACCCCTCAAAATAACCCCAAAGAAACCCCTCGACAACAAGAAGCCGATCCAATAGCCCTATCTAAATTTTGGTACACCGAACCTGATTTTAGCACCTTGCGCAGCCTTTCGCCCCAGTCCACCGATGCCTACGGCGAAGCCTTAGATGCCTGGCAAGAAAAAGATTTCAAAAAAGTGCGCTTATTATTGGAAAATCATTCCAAAGACGACCCTAACATTTTCAGAGTCAGGATGCTTCTGGCTCATGCGCATTACCAACTAGGCGATTTCCAGAGAGCATATCGGCTTTTTGCCTCCATAGCGGATAGCCAGTTAATGCCTTGGGCGGAAGAAGCGCAATGGTATGCCATATTGGCTTTATTAGCCCTCGGCGAAACCGAGAATTCCGATTTTCAAAAAAAACTACAAAGCATTAGCACGACAAAAAACCATCCTTATTTCGATCAGGCTAAGCAATTGAAAGCGTCACTTTCAGATTAACACCTTAAAGTTGTTTAAAAAACGCAGGTGCAGCAACAGCTTTTAATTTTAAATCCCTACCTTTATAGCCTCCATCATCATGGGTATAAACCATCTTATCGCCACTTCATCAGATCGTTTACCATTCTAAAATCATCCAAACATGAAAAACGTATTGATCTGTTTTTGTTTGTTATTTGCTGCGGCATCTACTAGCCATGCCCAGTCCATCAAAACCCCTCCTGCTTCCAAGCAGGCGGCTGTCGCCGAATGGATCGGCCTGACTAAAGTGGCCATCCATTACCACCGCCCCGGCGTGAAAGGCCGGGAAGGCCAGATATACAGCGACAACGGGGTTGTGCCCTATGTGAGTAACATACCCTGGCGGGCTGGAGCCGATGAAAACACGACCATTTATTTTGAACATGAGGTGACCATCAATGGTCAGGCACTGCCTGCTGGCAAATATGGCTTTCACATTATCCCCACTGCTACTGAGTGGACCTTGATTTTTTCCAAAAACAGCCATGCTTGGGGCAGTTATTTTTACGATCCCGCCGACGATGCCCTCCGGGTAACAGTAAAGCCACAAGCCTGCGATTTTGTGGAATGGCTGAGCTACGATTTTATCAACCAAACCGACAATAGCGCGGATATTCGACTGCGTTGGGAACGACAGCAAATCACCTTCACTGTTGCAGCAGATGTGGTAGGCATAACCATCGCGGGCATGGAAAAAACGCTGGAAGGGTTGGATGGATTTGACCCACAGTCTTATACCACCGCAGCCCAGTACTGCGTCAGTGTAGATCGGGAAATGGATAAAGCCCTCGTTTGGGCGCAACGCGCACTGGATCCTAATTTCGGCGGACAAAAAAACTTCAACACCCTCAGCACGTATGCGCTGGTTCTGGATAAAATGGGCAAAAAGACCGAAGCTCAGGCTGCCATTGACGAAGCGCTGCCCTTGGGTTCTATGAGCGAATTGCATTTTTATGCCCGCCAACTCACCCAAAACGGCGACCCACAAGGCGCCATGAAGGTGTTTAAACTAAACCGGGAACGCCACCCTGAAGACCAATTCACCACCATCGTCGGCTTGGCCAGAGGCAATATGGCCATTGGCGAATACAAAGAGGCCGCTAAGCTCTTCCGTCAGGCTGCCGTCACTGCCCCACAAGGGCAAGCCAATTTTTATGAAGACTTGGCGCGGCAATGCGACGAGGCAATGAATAAATAAAACCAAAATCTATAGATGTCAGATGTATCCATTGGAATGCATCTGACATTTTACTTTTGAAAATACTGGTTAAAAAATAGCTGCTGGATTGTAACCTAAATTCCCTCCTTCCCGTTAACTAGCATAGACAAACATAAAACAACGACCTGCCATAAGCTTGCATGATTTCCTTTAAAGACCGCCGTCAGTACGTGACAAATCTGGGTCGGTGTCGTCTTCATACTGAAAACCAAATCATTCATGTCATAATTTCAGCTTCTACATTTTTTCAGTATAAAACCACAAGCAAACAATCAAAAACCGAGTCTTCATGAACAAAACATTTCGTTTACTATTGTTATTAGCTGGTCTTTGGCTAAGTATTGGTATGCTTTCGGCTCAAACCGATACAGATAAAAATGCTTTTTCTGCCAAAGTATTATTCATCGATTACGGTACGCCTAATTCCAACGACAGCCTGAGCCTGACCAATGGCTTGGAATTGGCTTATGTGCGCAATTTCAACCGTTTTCTCAACCTGGCTATTCCACTCAAAGTAGGGGTGGCCAATGTGGCGGAAGATCCCAACAACAACCACACCATTGCCAGTATCGATGGCATTTTACAGCTCCAATATGCGGGTTCTGAGAAAAGCCGATTGATCCCCTATATCATGGGTGGCGGCGGCATCGTTTTCGAAAGTGACAGCGACGAGAGCACGAACTTCCAAATCCCGCTTGGTGCTGGCCTGAACATACGCGTGGGAGGTCGCTCATACGTCAACTTGCAGGGCGAGTACCGCTTGTCCCAAACGGACAATCGGAATAACATCCAACTGGGGCTGGGCTATTTGCACCGCTTTGGCAAACAGGATGCCGATAAAGACGGTATCGTTGACCACCTGGATGCTTGCCCGGATCAAGCGGGCCCAACTACCACCAATGGCTGCCCGGATGACGACCTAGATGGCATCGTCAACGCCGAGGATAAATGCCCTACTTTAGCGGGTAAAAAGCGCTTTATGGGCTGCCCGGACACCGATGAGGATGGCATTCCTGATGATATGGATGCCTGCCCAGATGAGGCTGGTACTAAGGAACTCAACGGCTGCCCCGATCGCGATGGTGATGGCATAGCGGATGGCGTAGATGATTGCCCGGATGAAGCGGGACTTGCTGCGAACAACGGCTGCCCATTCTCCGACCGCGATGGCGATGGGATCAATGATGAAATGGATCGCTGCCCGGATGAACCTGGAAGCGCCCGTGCTGCAGGTTGCCCCGACCGCGATGGCGATGGCGTTGCCGACCTGGATGACTTGTGCCCGGATAAGGCAGGTACGATGTCCGGTTGCCCGGATACTGATGCCGATGGCATTCACGACGGGGTGGACGCTTGCCCCGAATTGGTGGGTACCGCCATCAACAAAGGTTGCCCAGAGTTGAAAGAGGAAGAGAAAGAAGTGTTGAACTTCGCGATGCGGGCGGTGCAGTTTGAAACAGGCAAAGCTACCTTGAAACCAGAATCCTACGATGTACTCAACCAAATCGTGGACATCATGAACCGCTATCCGGGCTACAACCTGCGTATCAGCGGCCATACGGATAATGTCGGAGACGATGCCTCCAACCAAGTCCTTTCTGAGGAGCGGGCTAAATCTTGCAACCAATACTTGGCTTCCAAAGGCATCAATCCAGGCAGAATGAGCCACTTCGGATTTGGTGAAACGAAACCGATCGCTTCCAACTCCAATACTGCGGGCCGAAAGCTGAACCGCCGGGTGGAATTTGATTTGTACATTGAATAAACTAAAACAGGTGGTGGCTTCTATGTTGAAGCCGCCACTTGTTTTTAAGCAAATAGCCAAAGAACCATCTAAGTTTCAACCTCACCTGCTCAGCAGCAGCTTCTCCCCATTTACGCCTGTGATCAGCAAATGATTGCCTTCCACATACCATTTTCCCAGATGTAAAGACTGCCAGGCGCCCTGATCAAACACCATCAGATAAAGCTGGTTACCGATAGCATACCAGGCAATACCTTCCAATTTACCACTGCTGCCACCACTGCTTTGTCCAGAATAATTCGAGCCACTCATAGTAGCGTTGCTGCCATCCTCTGAAAGGCTTCCGTCCGAATAAAAAGTCATGGTTTGACTGAAATTGGCCCCCATAAAATCGCTGCCGTAGCCTGAATTGTAAGACTCGCTTTTGATCCAGCTGCCGGATAGAGCAGTAGGTAAAGTAGCCCCCTCAGGGAAAGGTATTTTACTTCCTGCCACAGGAGGTTGGGGGGTAGAAACTTTATTTTGCCCCACCTTGCTGACAGTAAATGGTGTTTCAATGAGTTGCCCTTGATAATCCAGCAACAATTGCCCCTTAATCAGATCATCCCGTCTTTCCGCCAATAGTGTAAAAGTGAGCCCTAATGAAGCCTCTTTGGCATCGCCAGCCAGCTTATTACCTGCCGCCTCGGCAGTAATTTGATACGTCTGGTAACTATCTCGCAAGGTGCCGCTTAGGCTCGTCCCTTGCTGATGCAGCACCAGAACAATCTGATCGCCATTGAGTGTTCCCCGGTATTCGCCAGACCATTGGGCATGCAGTGTTTGCATCACCAGAAAAATCAAACAGGTTAAAAATGGTTTCATAGATGGATATTGGACGTTGATTTTGTCATCGTACTATTGAACGTTGGAGTTTGAGGTGCTAGTGCCACCCCTTTTCCTCAACGTTAAAAAACAGGCTGCTACTGTGCAAATTAACGAATTAAACCTAAGGACACCTATAACTTAAATGCCCTAATTTTTACTGGCGTTTCCAGTTACGTGCTTTTCTGGTAAATGATTTATTTTAGAACAAAATATTTTTTATTCTAAAATAATAAACATATTTTTGCTTGAAATTACCCTAAATGACTAAACGAAAACCCAAAAAACCAGGCAACGACTACGACAAGATATTCAAAGAAAACC
>CALMIR010000017.1 GCA_937864265.1 uncultured Saprospirales bacterium
GTGAGGGTGAGTGAGTGTGGGTTTGAGTGTGGCTAGGCTTGGCTTGGCCACACCCACACCTCAAACCTGTGTCGCTTTGCGTTTCCCTCTCTGCCTGACCGGGAAAAGCTATACTTCAAGCCTAGCCATCATACATGTGCCGCGCTGTGTTATCCTCCGTAAAAAACAACCTATCATAGACATTCGAAAATATCCAATCAACCTCTATCGGGTACTGCAAGTGGCGGCCATCGCTGTCTTTTTGGGCAGGGCTTGGCAGCATTTGTTTTTGGATGCACCCTTTCGCACCCTTTTTTGGGAAGAACGCTGGATGAAATGGCCGGTGGAAAACTTGCTGGGAATGTCCTGGCGAACGTACGTGACCAGCCCTCAAACCGACCAATTCATTACCAATTGGGTGGTTGCGACCGGGGTTTTGTATTTTTTGAGTGCCCTGGCTTGCCTATTTGTTAAGCACTGGGGTAGGGTAGCGGCTGTGCTCATTTGGGCTGGAGCCATTAACCTGATGCTCTTAGCCGCCTTGTATTGCAAAGAAAATTTCTTTTTTACTGGCCAATTTTTTGAATACAGCCTGCAATTTTCGGCACCGATCATTTTCTTGAGTTATGTTCGTAAAAATGGCCATTTTTCTTCTCGGGCGATATTTTGGATAAAGCTACTGACCGCCCTTACCTTTACCTGTCATGGTCTTTATGCGGTAGGATTTTATCCCCGACCGGGTCAGTTTGTCGTGATGACTATGAATATACTTCACGTTGATGAACATTTCGCAGCGCGTTTTCTTCTACTGGCTGGGTATATGGATTTTGTAATAAGTTTTTTATTGTTTTTTCCTCGGCGTTGGGCCATTGCTGCGGCACTTTATGCCACTTTTTGGGGGTTTTTGACGACCGTAGCCCGAGTGTGGGCATTTTTTCACTGGGAATATTGGGAAAACAGCCTTAGGCTATGGCTGCACGAGAGTTTGTACCGCTTTCCGCATTTTCTAATTCCTATGTTTTTGGTGTGGTATTTGGCGAGTAAATATGACAAAAACGACAAACCAGCAATTCCTCTTGCTTCAAAGTAGCTTTTTTCTCGCTTATATTGCCATTATTGATGAAAATTGATTATGCTTTTAACCCAAGTTACAAAGTTTTAGTACACTTTGAATTACACTGTATTTTAAAAAGTAACGATTTTTTTAAAAAATAATATATATTTGTACTTAATCTATCACTGTTAAATAAATAAACACCAAAATGAGAACCCCACCACCCCAATTCCAATGGTTCTTCCAGTCAAGAACGTGGATACTCCTTTTTTTGATTGTTGCAATTAGTGCATGCAGTAGTTTTCCAAAGGGCTATAGTTATTTGGAAAAAGGAGAAAAAAAGAAAGCAGAAGAAAAAATTACAGCAAGCAAAGGATCTAAAAAATTCAAACCTGGACCGGAGTATTACCTCGAATCGTTTAATATAGATAGGGCCAGTGACATAGAAGAGTGGAAGCGTTTGCACAACTTTTTTTGCGAAGTAAAAGAAGAGGTGAGCAACCTACCCATGAAAAAGGTGTACCGCTTGGCCAAATACAAGGTAACTCCAGGTAATATTGGAACTACGATTGAAAATTTGGAAAAACGCTTGCTCGAACAATTGTGCAATTCTGGTACTATCGCCGATTTGAACGTGCTTTACCGCGATTTCCCTTGTTGGGTTTCTGAAGGCATTCGGGATACCTTGCGCGATATCATCGTCAATAAAACCATAGACCCTTACGTGCCAGTTTATGATATCAAATCCTGTCGCGAATGGAAAGGAGAGCGCACTACTCCGCCTAATGAGGAGGAAATACGTGCAGCACCGGATCGGTCTTGTACGTCCCTAAACTTGCAAAATCGATGGGCTATTTCCTACGAGGAGGCTACTGCCATTGGTGAAGACTATGCTGAGGCAGTCTTACCTGCTAATTATGCCACTTTTTGGGAAATAGAGAAAAATATCTGGGACATATTTCTGATTCACCATTCTTTTTGTGAAATGGATCGATTCAGAGAAGAACACCCCTATGATTATCACGTGCAAGATTGTTGGTACGAAGCGGCTATGGATACCCTTTGCCTGGGGCAGCTTCGCCCGCTATTGGCTTTTCACCGGAACAACCCTCATTCTATTCTTGATTTAGACCTATGCAATCAGATTCTATGTCTGGCTCAAATAGCAGCAGATAAAGAGGATGTAACGGTAGAAGAAGCAAAACAGGTAGAAGATGTAAAGTTGATGCTCGATTTGCAACAGCAGATCATTTGCCGGCAACACAAATTTGAGGCAGCCGAATTGATCACTAAAGTGTCGTATTTGGCAGAAAAGTACAAATACCACGGTGTGGTGTTCGAACTGGCGCAAGAAACGGCCAACTATTTTTGTGCCATTGGCGATATTGAATTGGCGAGAAAAGCTGTTTCGGAATGGAAGCCTTTGTTTCCAGATACGTTGACTTGCCTGAACAATTTGGAGTATGAAGGCAACAGACAACGTTGGTTCAACAACTTTGAAGCCTTACTACAAAGAACAGGCGACCAGATCAGGTTGCCACAGCCCATGACTTTTTGGAATACGCCCGGCAACGATGAATATGGCTTGGTTTCCTGGGGAGAAAGCAGCGAAGTGTTTTTTGTCAGGAAAGACCGAAAAAAACGAACCGTACAAATAATGACTTCCAAGCTGATCAATGACACCAGTTGGTCAAAACCCGTGGCCGTTCCAGCCTTGTCCATTTCTCCTGATATTGTGCCTGTATCCATGAGCGACGACGGTCGTTTGCTAATACTTAATATCGGAGGGCAATTGTACCAGTCCTATCGCAGCAGCCTCAATCGGCCTTGGTCAAAACCAGATATACTACCGGGAACGCCGACCTCTAATGGCTGGGCTTGGGTGTCGCCCGATGGGGAATACTTGCTATTCGAGCTTTATACAGATTATCCGAGCCTGCGCTATCAGCCGCCAAAGGACATATATTATTGCCAACTGGATGCAAATGGGAACTATTCCTTCCCGAAACCAGCAGGCCAATCCATCAATACAGAGGACTTTTCGGAAGAATCGCCTTTAATGGCGCTTGGCGGAAGGCTGCTTATGTTTATTTCCGACCATCAGGACGGCATTGGCTTCTCCGATAGATACAGCGCTACTTTGGGTGCAAGTGGGCGATTGGATACTACGGCTCATGTGGTGAACTTGGGTTTGGGAGGCAATACCATTTTTGAAGATAGCGGACTGACCTACTATTCTGACTATACGGGTTGGGCTTATTTTGACCGATTGGATCAATGCTCTAAAGACAGGGACATTTGGAAAATTGAATTAGAGCCAGAGGTGTTTCCACAAAATACCATGCGCTTGGCCGGGCTGGTATTGGATGAAAATCGAAAACCAATAGGTGGTGGTTTCATGGAATTTACGACCGATTACAACCTGCGGGTGCACTTTCGACCTGTGCTGAAAAACGGCACTTATTCTTATAATTCGCCAGAGGATGCAACGGTGGTACGCCTCTTTCCAGAGATTCCGGGCTATTATTCTGAGTACGAAACCAATCACTTTTTGGCCAACTACGAAAAAGGGAGCATCATCCGCGATACCTTTATATTGACCTCTTTTGAGTACATTCGGAAGCATTTTAAACTGGAGCACAGCACCTTCGTAAATGGTACGGCCACTTTTGACAACCCAAATAAAACATACCCTGAATTGACCCGATTTGCCAAAATTGCGACCCGCATGGGGGCAGAACTGGACTTGATCGGCCATACCGACAATACTGGGGTAGAAGCATCCAACCACCAATTATCGCTCAATCGGGCACAGTCCGTCAAGCAGTTTTTGGTTGAAAAATGTGGTTTTGACCCCAATCGAATCAGGGTTTTTGGGTATGGGCCAGATAAACCGCTTTGTTCCAACGATACCGAAGAGGGGCGCCGCTGCAACAGAAGGGTGGAAGTGATTTTCCGGATGCCGGAACTAACGGATAATGAAAAATAATTGTGCAATAACGCAGAAAAATCAACTTCCCGATTTGTCCTTACCTTAGGGGGCTAAATAGTTCAGTCCGCTAGGGTAAGGACTTTGATCAATCTGGAAGTGATTTTTGCACACTACTTAGGCCTGTAGAATGCCTTTTTTGACATTTTTCAGCAACAATTCAATATCGTTCTCCAGCTTTTCAGGCGTTGTCGTTGGAGCATAGCGCCTGAATGGCTTACCATTAGCGTCAATGAGGAATTTGGTGAAATTCCATTTGATGCGGCTGCCCAAAAAGCTGCCCAGCTTCTTTTTAAGAAATTTAAACAAAGGATGGGCCTCGGCACCATTGACGGCTACTTTTTCAAATAATTGGAAAGTAACACCGTAATTGAGTTCGCAAAATTCGCTGATTTCAACACTATCACCTGGTTCTTGTCGGCCAAATTGATTGCAGGGAAAGCCTAGAATGACCAAGCCGGCATCGCTATATTTTTCATGCAGGTTTTGTAAACCTTTGTATTGTGGCGTGAGGCCACATTGACTAGCTGTGTTGACCACCAAAATAACCTTGCCTTGATAGGCAGACATGGGAATATCCTCTCCTTGTAAGGATATTGCCGAAAAATCATAAAATGAACGCATGCTATTATTTCAATTTTGCCCTTTCAACAATTGAATGAGCAGATTGTTTTTTAATTCTGGTTGGAATCATGGAATTAAAAAACTTGATTTCCTATCAGGATGTTAGTATATTAGCTCAAAAATAGGATTTATATGCTATTCGTTTCAGACAGTGCCAAAGAAAGATTAATGGAAATTCGCCAACAGAAGGGCCATGGCAGCGACTATTTCGTTCGGGTATGGGTGGAAAGCGGCGGTTGCTCTGGGCTTTCTTATGAAATGGAGTTTTCCAATGCCTTAAAGGAAAACGATCAGGTTTTTGAAGACAACGGAGAGAAAATCGTCACCGATTTGCGCAGTTTTTTGTATTTGTGCAATACGACCCTAGAGTACACGGGCGGACTAAATGGCAAAGGCTTCCAGTTTAATAATCCAAATGCTTCTAGAACTTGTGCCTGCGGCGAAAGTTTTTCCGTGTAGCCTCAAAAACTGCTTTTTCTAGAAATTTAACGACTCCAAAATATGCTACGCATCGGTTATGATGCCAAGCGGTTGTTCAATAATTTCACCGGATTGGGGAATTACAGCCGTACTTTACTGGCCAATCTGGCGGAATACGATCCTGAAAATGCTTATTTTCTCTATACGCCGCGTATTACTAAAAACGAGGAAACCCATTTTTTTTTTAACAGCGCATTATTCAATGTGCAGCGGCCACGCTACAAACAATTGGGTACCTGGTGGCGAAGCAGCGGTGTGAATAGCGACTTGGTGAAACACCGCATTAATCTATACCACGGACTGAGTAATGAAATTCCTTTTGGCATAAAAAAAACTGGTATCAAGAGCTTGGTGACGGTTCATGACCTCATTTTTAAAAGATTTCCCGATTATTATCCCTGGCTGGATCGACAACTATACGACTATAAATGCCAATATGCCTGCCAATATGCCGATCATATTGTTGCCATCAGTGAATCTACAAAGCGCGATATCATCGAGTTTTATCAGGTGCCGCCTGAAAAAATCACCGTCATCTATCAGTCTTGCCACGAGCGCTATATGCAGGAAAAAGCCCAAAAAACCCTGGATGCGCTCATCCGCCGCTACCATTTACCCGAAGATTACCTGCTAAGTGTGGGATCCATCACCGAACGCAAAAACTTATTGAACATCATCAAGGCAATGGAAATACTGCCAGCGACTGTGCGACTTCCTTTGGTGGTGGTTGGGAAGGGGAGTGGTCGATATTTGGAGCAGGTAAACAGTTATCTCGGTAGCAGTGGTTTATCCGATCAGGTCTATTTTATAGATGTACTATTTGAAGATTTACCGGCTTTGTATCAGAATGCCTCTATTTTCATTTATCCTTCGCAGTTTGAAGGCTTTGGTATTCCAATTTTAGAAGCGATGTTCAGCGAAATCCCGGTTATCACGTCTAATGTATCTTCTCTGCCGGAAGCTGCTGGCCCGGGGGGGTATCTGGTCAATCCCGATTCGCCGGAAGAAATTGCTTTGGGCATCGAGCGCATTTTAGGTGATGAGACGCTCCGGGAGCAGATGGTCAGTAAGGGCTTGGAATATGCCCAGCGTTTTCGGGGCGAACCGCTTTCTAAGCAGATGCTGGGACTGTATCGAAGGGTGTTGGGGGTATAAGTTGGGCGAGGGTGAGTATGAGCATTTCTAAGCTTTGCCACCTGCCTGGATGGCTTCAGGTCGGATGGGAAGAGACACCCACACCTCAGTTGCTCCCTGCCCGACCGGGTGCAGCCCGGGCGGGAAAAGCTTAGCTTCGGCATGTCGTTAAATCCTCAAGTTGAGTGAGGGTGAGGGTGAGTGTGAGGGTGGGTGTGGGTGTGGGTGTGAGTGTGAGTGTGGCTAGGCTTGGCTAGAAATTGCTAAATTTTCCTATTTTTGGCCTATTGTACCATTGAGCAACTGGAAATTTCCAAACGAACGATTCATTCATGCAGCACCGCTACTCCCTGTTGGCGTACCTATTAACAGTACTTTTTATATGCCTTGCAAGTTTTTGGTATTATCCCAAGTGGAAACAATCGGGCACTGAAGCAGTAATCAGTTGGGATGTTTCGGGGTATTACTATTACCTGCCCGCTATCTTTGTCTATGGCGATTTGAAGCAGCTATCCTTTCGCGACGATATCCAAAGCAAGTACCTGCCAGCCAGCAGTTTTTACCAGGCTTTTCAACACAGCAATGGCGACTGGGTGATGAAGTATTCTTGTGGGATGGCTGTGCAGTACCTGCCGTTTTTTCTAGTAGGGCATGGTGTAGCAAAAATGAGCAGCTTTCCAGCAGATGGCTTTTCTTTGCCTTATCAAATGGCGATTGGCTGGGGTAGTTTGTTGGTAGCTTTCATTGGCTTGTGGTTTGTGCGGAAAAACCTCCTGCTTTTTTTTAGCGACACCGTCACGGCGCTGGTGTTGTTAATACTGGTATTGGCCACAAACTACCTGGATTACAGCGCGTTCAACGGCGCTATGACCCACAATTACTTATTCACCATTTATGCATTACTTATTTGGCAAAGCCATCGCTTTTATGAGCAGGCTTCTGCCAAAAGGGCCATCTGGATTGGTCTTTTAGTGGGGGTTGCAGCCCTGACACGCCCAACGGAAATCATCTCTTGTTTGATACCATTGCTTTGGGGCTTAGCTTCTTTTTCCGATCTGAAGGAACGGCTCGGCTTTTGGCAAAAGCACCTTGGATTCCTTTTGTTGTCAGTGGCTGCTTGCCTAGTGGTTGGCAGTTTACAGCTCATCTACTGGAAATATGTCAGCGGCGATTGGATTGTTTATAGCTATGGCGATCAGGGCTTTAGCTGGTTGCATCCGCATATCAAAGACTGCCTGCTAAGTTACAGGGCTGGATGGTGGGTATATACGCCCATTATGGTGTTGGTTGTGCCTGGTTTTTTCTTTTTATACCGCTATGCGAAATCGGTTTTTTGGGCCGTGCTTTTATTCAGCTTGCTTTTCACTTACATCGCCTTTGCCTGGGATATTTGGTGGTATGGGGGCAGTTTGGGGCAACGATCCATGGTACAGGCTTACGCGGTTTTGGCTTTTCCGTTAGCTGCTTTTTTGAGATGGGTGTTTTCCCATGCATTTACCCGGGTCGTTATTCTTGCCTTAGTACTTACTACCAGTGTCCACAACCTTTGGTGGACCCACCAGGCACACAAGGGCGGCCTGTTTTTTGTAGAACAAATGACTCGATCCTATTATTGGGAAGTGCTGTTCAAAAGCAAAAAGAATCTGCCAGAAGACGTGTATAAATTATTGGATACCAAAGATTGGTTTGAGGGGGAGAAAAAAAATGTCCAGACGCTAGTGATGGAAGATTTTGAAGGAGATACCCTGGCCTACAACTGTGCTGTACCAGCAATTCATGGGCAGCATTCCGTATGTGTAGGGCCTGAAATGCCTTTTAGCCCGGCCACCGAATTGAGCGCAGCGCAAATTTCGGGCAACTGGATCACCGCTTCCGCCGATATTCGCTGCACGCAAAAGGAATGGGAAGTATGGAAAATGCACCAATTGATCATTGAGTTCTACCATCAAGATCAGCAGGTGAAATCCAGCGCGATACGGGTGTTTCGACTCCTCAATGAGAATGAAAGCAAGCGCATCCATTTTGATTGTGAAGTACCGGCGGGCGAATGGGATAAAGTACGTGTCTTTTTTTGGAATGCAGAGAGTCAAAAAAGCCTGGCCATAGATGATATGAAGGTGGAAAGCTTCGAAGGGTAGTGTTTGGCTTTATTCCTCCAACAATTGCTTCAATTCATTCAATTTCATCATGCACTCTATGGGGGTCATATTGTTGATATTAATGTCCTGAACGGCTGCCTTGAGTTTGCCGGCAGTGGGATCTACCGTTTCAAAAATACTGAGCTGTATGGGTTCCGGGTTGATGTGCCGAGTTGCAGCTTTCGTTGAGTGGACATCGGCTATCGATTCATCGCCAATAGATTTTTGTTCGAGTTGGGTGAGGATATGGCTGGCTCGTTCGACGATACTTCGCGGCATGCCCGCCATCCTGGCCACATGAATGCCGAAGCTATGCTGGCTACCCCCAGGTATTAATTTGCGCAAAAAGATGACTTTTTGGCCAAGCTCTTTGGTGGCTATATTGAAGTTTTTGATGCGCTGAAACTTTTCGGCCAACTCGTTCAATTCGTGATAGTGGGTGGCAAAAAGCGTTTTAGGACGGGCAAAGCCGTTGTTGTGCAAATACTCGGCGATTGACCAGGCAATGGAAATGCCATCGTATGTGCTGGTGCCGCGACCAATTTCATCCAGCAAAATCAAGCTTCGGTCAGAGATGTTGTTCATAATACTCGCCGTTTCGTTCATCTCGACCATAAAGGTGGATTCCCCCGATGAGATATTGTCGGAAGCACCTACGCGGGTAAATACCTTATCCACCAAACCCAAGCGGGCTGCATCAGCCGGGACATAAGCTCCCATTTGTGCCAGCAAGCAAATGAGTGCCGTTTGGCGGAGCAATGCCGATTTGCCCGCCATATTGGGGCCGGTAATCATTAGGATTTGCTGTTCTTCTGTGTCCAGAAAAACATCGTTGGGTACGTAGGTCTCGCCCAAGGCGAGTTGCTGTTCGATGACGGGATGCCTGCCACCTTTGATGTCAATATCGTACGATTCGTCAATCTCCGGTTTGCAATAGCGGTTTTTAGAAGCTACTGCAGCAAATGAAAGCAGGCAATCCAGGCGGGCAATGAGGTTGGCGTTGTGCTGAATGGGTTGAATGTAGTCGTTTAGGCTCAGCACCAATTGCTCAAAAAGCTTTTCCTCCAACTCCAGAATGCGTTCTTCCGCTCCTAGGATTTTAGATTCCAACTCCTTCAGTTCTTCGGTGATGTAGCGTTCGCCGTTGGTGAGGGTTTGTTTGCGCGTCCATTCTTTTGGGACATCGTTTTTGTATTTGTTGGTCACTTCCAGGTAATAGCCGAATACGGAATTGAAACCGATTTTGAGGCTATTGATGCCTGTATTGGCAATTTCTCGCTGTTGAATGCCGAGGAGCAGGTCTTTGCTGTTGGTGACCAAACTGCGCCATTCATCCAGTTTTTCATCGAAGCCTTCGGCGATAACACCGCCTTTGGCCAGGTTTACCGGTGGGTCTTCGACAATTTGCCGACCTATTTGTTCAATCAAAATCGGGCAGGGGTTCAAGCCTTCGCCCATTTTCATCAGGTGTTCATTAGCACTTTCTTCTAGCAATTCCCGAATGGGCAGGATACAGCTCATGGCTCTTTTGAGTTGCACTACTTCACGCGGATTGATTTTTCCGAGCGGCACTTTGGAAATGAGGCGTTCCAAGTCGCCAATTTGGCGAAACAACTGGGACAGTTCATGGGCCATGCTGGGGTATGCCAAAAAATGACCTACTATCTCGTGGCGGGCATCGATCGCAGCTTTGGATTTGAGCGGCAATACCACCCATTTTTTCAACAGACGGGCACCCATCGGGGAAATGGTCTGATCCAATATTTTCAGCAGCGGCACCCCGGTTTCGTGATTGCTGAAAATCAATTCCAGGTTTCGTATGGTGAAGCGGTCGAGCCAGACATAGCGATCAGGGTGGATGCGGCTGATGGCGTTGATGTGGCGCAAGTTCTTGTTCTCCGTGGTTGCTAGGTAATGCAATATAGCACCGGCAGCTATTTGCGCAGCATGCAATTCCTCTACCCCAAAGCCCTTCAAGTTGGGCACTTCAAACTGAGCCAGCAATTTTTCGCGGGCATAATCCAGGGTGAAAATCCATTCATCCAGGTGAAAGGTAAAGTATTTATCGCCATATATTTTTTCAAATTCCTTCTTTTTATCTTTGGAAAAAAGAATTTCAGAAGGGTTGAAACTCTGGATGAGTTTGTCCACATAAGACAAGTCGCCCTCACAGATCAAAAACTCGCCAGTAGAAACATCCAAAAAGGCTAGGCCATGCTGGTTTTTATTGCCAAAATAGATCGCAGCTAAGTAATTATTGCTTTTGTGATCCAGTAGTTTATCGTCAATAGTGACACCAGGAGTAACTACTTCTGTAACGCCGCGCTTGACGATTTTTTTCTGGGGGCTGGGTTTTTCCAATTGCTCGCAGATGGCTACGCGGTAACCGGCTTTGACTAATCGCGGCAAGTACAAATCCAAGGAATGATAGGGAAAGCCAGCCAACTCAATGTCTGAGCCGCCATTGTTGCGCTTGGTGAGGATGATGCCCAAAGCTTGCGAAGTTAAAATGGCGTCCTTTCCGAAAGTTTCGTAAAAATCGCCTACGCGGAAAAGCAGTATAGCGTCCGGGTATTTGGTTTTTACCTGGAAATATTGCCGCATTAAGGGGGTAACTTTTTCCGCTTCTATTCCTTTTTGTTTTGCCAAAACCCTTTATTTTTGAAGTAAGGGCAAAGATAAATCTTATTGGATGAAATCAAAATTGCTGAAAAAGGGATAGAGCAGGTGTTTATTTTTTTTACATTTGCTAAAACACACCTAACTAAAACAACAAAACGTGAACCTGAGTACTTTAGATTGGTCGATCATCATCGCCTATTTCATTTTTGTATTGACTGTGGGGCTGTTGGTTTCCCGAAAGGGTGCCTCCAATGCCCAGGATTTTTTCCTTTCCGGGCGCAGCATGCCCTGGTGGTTGTTGGGGGTATCCATGGTAGCCACCACTTTCTCCTCGGACACACCTAATTTGGTAACGGGGCTGGTGCGCACTGATGGTGTAGCCGGTAACTGGGCCTGGTGGGCTTTTTTGCTGACAGGCATGCTCACGGTATTCGTATATGCCAAACTCTGGCGACGATCGGAGGTGATGACCGATATTGAATTTTATGAGTTGCGGTATAGTGGTAAGGCGGCGGCATTTCTTCGCGGGTTTCGGGCATTGTACCTGGGTTTGATTTTTAATGTATTGGTCATGGGAACCGTATCGTTGGCTGCTATCAAGTTTGGAGAAATCATTCTGGGCATACCGGGTTGGATGACCTTGTTAATCGCTGGTTCTATTACCCTGGCGTATAGTGCTTTTGGCGGATTGCGAGCGGTGATTATGACCGATTTTGTGCAATTTATTTTAGCGATGATAGGCTCTATTTGGGCCTGTATCTATTTGCTGGGATTGCCCGAAGTAGGTGGGTTGAGTCAATTGTTGGAACAAGATGTGGTGAAAGGTAAAATCAGCATTTTGCCCGATTTTAGCAACCCCAATCATTGGGTGCCGGTATTGTTGGTGCCTTTGGCCGTTCAATGGTGGGCTTCTATTTACCCGGGTGCAGAGCCTGGAGGTGGAGGTTATATTGCCCAGCGCATGTTTTCTGCTAAGGATGAGAAAAACGCCGTAGGTGCCACCTTGTTGTTCAACGTAGCGCATTATGCCCTTCGGCCCTGGCCTTGGATATTGATCGCACTAGCTTCCTTGGTGGTGTTTCCTGATCTGGCAGCCATTCAAACCGCGTTTCCCACGCTTTCCGCCGATAAATTGGGGCACGACGTGGCCTATCCTGCGATGCTGACCCGCTTACCTTCTGGCTTGTTGGGTTTAGTAGCGGCTTCTTTGATCGCAGCTTTTATGTCCACCATGTCCACTCAGTTGAATTTGGGGGCATCCTATTTGGTCAACGATTTTTACCAGCGCTTTATCAAGCCCGAGGCCAGCCAAAAAGAGATGGTTTGGGCAGGCCGCTTGTTTACCGTCATCTCTATGTTCTTGGGTATCGGGTTGGGCTTGATGCTCACCGATGCCGGACAGGCATTTAACTTGTTGTTGTTGTTGGGGGCAGGTACTGGGCTAATTTATATTTTGCGCTGGTTTTGGTGGCGTATTAATGCTTGGACTGAAATTATAGCACTGATATCCTCTTTGATCATTGCGCTGTTTTTTACTTTTTTGTACGATAAGATGGGCTTACCTCCTCTCGAAGCTTGGCAGAAGACCGTTACAGGCGTCGTTTTGACCAGTATGGTATGGATTGTCTCGGCATACATGACGCCTCAAACAGATATTAACAAGCTGATTGCTTTTTACCAACACATACGCCCCGGAGGAAATGGCTGGGATTACGTGTTGGCGAAAGCCCAGGAGCAGGGTGTCGTTATTGCTAAAAATCAAGGACAATTACCCTTAGAAATAGCTTGCATGGTGGTGGGCTGTTTTACGGTGTATGCCGCTTTGTTTGCTACCGGTTTTTGGATATATGGACAATCAAGCGCTGCTTTGGTGGCTACTTTGGTCAGTATTGTTGGAGGGGGATTTTTGTTCAGGGTGTGGAATCGACTGAAATAATATTGCAAATTAGCAGGATAAACCTATTTTTGCGGCAACGTGAAAAACTCAAATTCAATCCACTTGTTTACCCAAAAAAAGTGTGCTTTATGGCTATAATGATTACGGACGATTGCATCAACTGTGGCGCTTGTGAACCAGAATGCCCCAATAACGCCATCTATGAGGGTGGTGTAGAATGGGCAATTTCGGATGGCACCTCCATTGAAGGTCGATATATGCTGGAAGATGGAACAGCAGTTGGTGGTAATGATAAACACAATCCCATCGCAGACGACTTCTATTACATTGTGCCAGATAAATGTACGGAATGTGTTGGCTTTCACGAAGAACCGCAATGCGCTGCCGTTTGCCCGGTAGATTGTTGTGTGCCGGATCCTGAGCGTGTGGAAGCGGAGGAAAAGCTATTGGCTAGGAAGGAGCGGTTGCATTTGTAGGTTTCAGGTTTCTGGTTTCAGGAAAACTTGAAACTAAATCGCCCACCTCGCCACAGGTGCCACAGATTGATCGGTAAATTCTCCTTTCAAATACTTGTAATAGCCGGCGACTGCTATCATGGCTGCATTATCCGTACAAAAGGCCATGCGTGGGATGTAGGTATTCCAGCCATTTTGCTGACCAAGTTGCTCCAACCCTTTGCGCAGGGCTGAATTGGCGGATACGCCACCAGCCAGCGCCACCTCCGTAATGCCAGTCCTATGCACCGCTTTTTTTAGCTTTTTGAGCAAGATACTGACAATCCGCTGCTGGACAGAAGCACATATATCGGCCTTGTTTTCTTCAATAAAAGCCGGGTTTTTGGCCAGTTCGGCCTTTAGGAAATATAGGATTGATGTTTTTAGGCCACTGAAGCTAAAACCCAGATCGGGAATTTGTGGTTCAGGAAATTCATAAACTGCTTGGCCTTGCTGCGCCAATTGATCAATTAGAGGTCCCGCCGGATAATCCAGTCCCAAAAGCTTGCCAGTTTTGTCAAAAGCCTCTCCAGCGGCATCGTCAATAGTTTGACCCAACAACGTCATAGAAAAGTAATCATTGACCTGCACAATTTGCGTGTGTCCGCCAGAAACGGTGAGGCACAGGAAGGGAAATGGGGGTTTAGGTTCTTCAGCAAAGTGGGCCAAAATATGCGCCTCCATGTGGTTGATTTCAATCAACGGGATGTTTAAGCTTAGGGCAAAAGATTTGGCAAAAGAAACCCCAACTAAGAGTGAACCAATCAATCCAGGACCACGGGTAAATGCCACCGCGTTAATGGCTTCTTTTTCAATACCCGCTTCTTTTATGGCCTGATCAACGACTGGAATAATATTCAATTGATGAGCTCTGGATGCAACCTCAGGCACTACTCCTCCGTATAAGTGATGGATTTGCTGTGTGGCGATTACATTGCTCAGCGTTACTCCGTCTTTGATAACAGCTGCGGCTGTATCATCGCAGGAAGATTCAATGCCCAGTAATATTACACTCATTTTTCTTTTTGTTATATCAAAATAATCGTAAATTGAGCCTGCGCCATAGCAAATCCCAAAACTGAACAATTTTTCTTAATTCCAAAAATAGTAAAAACATTACATTCATGGCAGCAATCAGTCTTAAGCCCAAGACAAGTCTCAAAACCAATACAACAGCCAACGGCAATGGTTTATCCAATGCCGCTTTAAAATCCAATGACACGAATTGTATTGTATCCAAAGGCGCTTCGGTGGAAGGAATGTTCCATTCTGCTGAAAACGTTCGTTTGGATGGTCGAATCAAAGGCGATTTGAAATGCGATAAGCGATTGGTAATGGGTGAATCGGGCACTGTAGAAGGCACTGTTTTGGCACAGGAAGCCGTCATCATGGGCAATATCAAAGGCAACATTACCATCAATGGCACTTTGAGCTTGATGAAAACAGCCAGAATTGAAGGCGACATCAAAGCGCAATCTATTACAGTGGAAGAAGGGGCATTGTATAATGGAAAATGCCAAATCGGCGCTTAAATGCCGCGTTGGGCTTCCGCCAATAAGCGCCACCAAGACTCGGGCAATAATTCTTCCGGCATATCGTAGGCAATAATGGGTATGCGGCACCATTGATATTCACCACTCAGGCAACCTGCGTAAGCCTCTTGCTGGCTGGTAAATGCGCCTACGAAGCGCCCATCGAATATCCGCAATACGGAAGCCATGGGGTCATAGACCACAATCGGGCAGCACTGGTTTCTATCGGGATGGTCGAGGATCAGAAAAACCGGAAATTCCAGAAAAGGATGCGGGTCGTTGTGATAAAAACGAATGTCAAATACGGGGTATTCGATTACGGAACATTGGATACCCGCAAGTTGAAATTTTCTTTGCAAGCGGTTTAGCTGCGACCGGATGACATTAATGGGAATATCGGCTTCTTCCAGGAGCGCATAGGGCAACCATTTTTCAGTTGGCAAATCAAAATACTCCAATAGCCCTATGCGGTGTTTGTAATCAAAATCTGGATTACCCGGTACCACATAACCGGGGTAATAATATTGGAAGCCATTTTCCAGGGCATAATTTATCTCAAACAACATGCTGCTGTATCCTAGACTATAGGCTTGGTAGTCCGGATTGTAGATGCCTTGTTTGGAATACATGCTGTTTTGACCCACGTCAAAAAAGCTAAAAGCAACCAATCTATTTTTATCGTATAAACAAAGTTCTCGGGTATCGAAAGTAAGTTGACTTTGTAGGTTGTACAAATAATTGTGTGGATCGTCGATGGCTTTGTCTGGAAACTGAGCCGCATACAAGGCATTGACTGCCTCTTTCTTCGCATCGAATAGCGCCGTCTGGCCGATTTCCAATCTAAATAAGCTTGAATTTCGCTTGAGCAATTTGCGGTTGCTTTTGCTGAATTGAAAATCTTTCAGGTTTAGGCGGGTGGGAATGGTGGAGTAGATTTGGGAATGGCCGGCTTTGGCAAAAGTCATGAAATGGGAAGTGTAAATGGCTGATCGCATGCAACGCCAACCCGCCTCCAAATAGAGGTCTAGTTCTTCCCCTCGCATTTGTTCCGGATATCTTATTCTGGAAAACATGCCTCTGCTTTTACTTAGTCAGCCAGCAAAGATAGTCAAATAAGTGGTTTAGAGGTTGGTTTGACCTAATTCCAGAATTTTAAAAAATTCCTGCTCGCTTACCGGCATGACAGATAGGCGGCCAATCTTGATCAACAGCATACTGGCCAATTCAGGCGTTGCTTTTATGGTTTTTAGGCTGACGGGCTGTACAAGGCGTTTGAAGGGCGCCAAATCGACAACCGACCAATCGCCTTGCTCGGCGGTAGGATCGGGATAAGCTGCTTTACTGACTTTGGCTATGCCCACCACTTCCAGTCCTTCCCGGCTGTGGTAGTAGAGCACCAGATCACCCGGCTGCATGCTCCTCATGTGGTTTCTGGCTGCGTAGTTGCGCACACCGTCCCACATGGCATGGCCGTCCTTTTCCAGTTGATCGAAACTAAAGACAAAGGGTTCTGACTTGACCAGCCAATAATTCATAGTATTTCTTTCCGGAGTGAAGAAAGCGGCTAAGATAAGAGTTTAATGATAAATACCAATAATACGCTGATCACCAAGCCTAGCATAATTTTAAGGGCATCGCCAACAACATTCCTCAACACGGGTTGAGTTATTTTGCCTTCCAGTCGGATTCGCATGGCCAATTCGCGCCCAGCAAGTAAGCCCACAAAAACCCAAGTGGTACTCATCGGCAGCTTGCCTCCCCAAAGCCCGAAATAATCGTCTTTGAAAACGTATAAGACAATACCATAAATTAAATCAATAAAAGTAGCGGAGCGGATATCAGCGGTATTGGTTTTGGAGCGCACCACATCTTGTACTTTGCCCCCTTTGTTGTAAAAAATATAAGCCAATAAGCCAGTCAGGATGAGTAAACTAAGGAGAAATTCCAATATAGACATTTCATAACCACCTCTGAGATAAACATAGATGTTCGCCAGATCTTGGGTGAGCCATTGGAACCACAGGAAGCCCGTTGTCAACCATTGAGCAGCCGTCCAAAATTGAGAACCCCGTTTAGTAATGGGGTTATCCAGGAAATATTTTTCTGTCAGACGGGTTATAGCGAGGTATATGACGATGGCAGCACCAAAAGCAATGATATAACCAAGCAAGGATTTTTGCACCATACCTCCCAGGGTGGAACTGGTATCAAAAACACTGCCAAAGAGCGCTCCAATGTCGGCAGGTACGTTTTCCAAAGAGAAAAGCGTCAGGATCATAAAAGTGGTACTGACTGGAATACCAAAACGGGTAATGGTCAACAGAATAATAGGAGGCAACAGATAGAACCATTTGTAGTCGAGCACCGCAATGGTTTCCCGGAATTTTTCCAGACGACCATAGGATATATCTGTATAAAAATAGCCATAAACCAGCGCAGCTATCAAAATTCCAGCACCATACAACCACAACACGTACCAGCGCAAGCGGTTTTCATTCGAGGTGAGGAAGGTTCCAAGTGTTTGGATGACGTCGTTGCCGACGACCGAATAGGACGCCAGGAAAAAACCCAGCCACATGACTATCAAAGAAAAGTCCATTAGTTTATTGGCTTTCGCTGATTCAATCGGGTAAAAAATGCTCTTTTACGAGGTAGGATGTAAAAGATTACCCATTTAGCTCAAATATTCAACAAAGGAAGTTATTGAACATAAATTCGATGTTATGCTATTGTTAATTTTATGTTAAGTCATTGTTTTGAAAGTGGAAATTAGCCTTTAAAAGGCATCGGCCTACTGTTTTTTACAAAATACTGGCATTTTTCCGTTGCCGCAAAATGGTCAAAGTAATAAAAAATCAATGCATCTTATAGTATTCTATATAATTTTTTCGTATCTTTAGCGTCACATTCCTCAGTAAAAAATCCTTTTCAGCAGAACCCCTGTTTCAATTTTTAGTTCTACCTATTGGAAAGTGCGTCTTGCCTTTTCCGAATGAACAGGCTTTTTTCTATTAACCATAACCAAATCATTATGCGATTTAAGTACACCCTTCCTGTGTTGCTTGTTCTTTTTAGCAGCACTACTTTAGTCTATGCACAATTCCCTTGTTTTGGCGGCATGGAAATCACAACAAGCGTTGCAGGCGACACCATTGACCTCTGCGTGGATGTTCAGACCAGCCAAATTCGCTTCAGCCCGAATATAGGCGCATTGCCTTTCGGCTATATCGTTGTTGATGCGAATGACGAAATTGTTTATTACGGATTAAGTGGAAACATCGACTTTGGAATCCTACCTGGAGGTAACCTAAGGGTATATGGATTCAACTTTACAGGCATTCTTCCCAATCCTGGACCGATTGGTGAAAATTTCAATGATGCCATTCTGGCATTTGGCTGTTTTGAGCTGACCAGCAATTTTATCACCATCATTGGCGATGGGCTAACAGGTGGGATGGTCAGTACGGATACTGGTGAAACAGAAGTATTTACCTGTCCGGGCGACAGCATTCCAGATATAGTCAGTTTTACGAATACAGGAGCCAGTGCCGGGGCTAGTTTTACCTATCTCATTACGGATGAGAATAACGTCATTTTGGACATTCCAATGGGCAATTCCGTGGATTTTGACAGTGCTGGCTTGGGCGTTTGTCGGGTTTGGGGCTTGGCTTATACCGGAGCGCTCACTGCTCAGGTGGGCGATGATATCGATACGACGAATCTGGCAGAGACTTGCTTTGGGCTGTCCACCAACTATGTTACAGTTATCCGCAGCGAAGCCGAGGGCGGCACGGTATCTACAGAAGCGGGCGAGACGGAACTTACGGTTTGTGTAGGTGATGGCGAGGCGGATGTTGTTTATTTTGACAGTACAGGCGCGAGCAATACCCTTTATGCCTATGTGCTTACCGATACCAATAATGTGATCTTGTCCCTGCTTTCGGGTGATTTCATTGATTTTGACTCGATGGGTGTTGGCGTGTGCCGGGTTTGGGGTTTGGCTTATACGGGTAATGTCACTGCAATGGCTGGCGATACCGCCTCAATGGTTACACTGACGGATGGATGTTTTGATCTTTCAGACAACTACGTGACGATCAGTCGAGCATCTCCTGATGGCGGCATGGTCATGACAGATGATGGTGAAACGGAAGTTTATACTTGTCCTGGCGATAGCATACCCGATCTGGTTCGCTTTGATAGCCTGAATACCAGTGGGGGAAGTTATACCTATGTGGTGACGGATACCAATAACGTCATTTTGTCGCTGCCAGCAGCCGATTCGGTGGACTTTGACGGTGCCGGAGTTGGTATTTGCCGGGTATGGGGTTTGGCCTATACGGGCAGCATTACGGCCATGGTTGGCGATACCGCTTCTGCTGTTGATTTGAGCGATGGCTGTTTTGATTTATCCGATAATTACATCACCATCTATCGGGAAAATCCGAATGGCGGCATGGTGATGACGGAAGACAGCTTGACGGTTGTTTACACTTGCCCGGGGGACGGCATGCCGGATATCGTGCGTTTTGACAGCATCAACACAAGTGGGAGTTTTTATGCCTATGTAGTGACCGATACTCAGAATGTGATCCTGGCCTTGCCTGGAACAGACTTTTTTGATTTTGACGCAGCGGGCACAGGTAGCTGTCGGGTGTGGGGCATGGCTTACACCGGTAATATCGTTGCTACGATAGGCGATACGGCATCCCTGGCTATTTTATCCGATGCTTGCTACGACCTTTCAGATAACTACATTACCATTTATCGGGAAGTACCCAATGGAGGTTTGGTGATGACCGCCTCAGGCGCCAGCGAAGCCTTTGTTTGTCCCGGAGATGGGTTGGCAGACCTGATCACTTTTGCCAGCGACAGCGTGAGCAATACTGCATTTGTGTATGTCATCACCGATTCCAATTATGTTATTGTGGACTTGCCAAGTGGCAATACGGCGGATTTTGAAGATTTGGGTGCTGGTGTTTTCTGGGTATGGGGGCTGGCTTATACCGGCAATCTGACTGCTATGTTAGGCGATACAGCGTCAATCATCAACCTGAGCGACGATTGTTTTGACCTGTCGGATAACTTTATAACCGTGTATAGCGAAAACCCGGAAGCAGGAACAGTAGAAATAGAAGGAGGTGGCACCGATGCCTTCGTATGTGCAGGTGATGGCATACCGGATGTGATTCATTTTGACAGTATAGGCGTGAGCAATAGTCAATACACGTATGTGGTGACGGATACCAATAATGTCATTCTATCACTGCCTGGAGCCGATTCTGTTGATTTTGAAGGGGCTGATGAAGGCATTTGCCGGGTGTGGGGCTTGGCATATACTGGAAATGTGGTTGCTATGATAGGCGATACGGCATCTTTGGTAGCACTTTCTGATGCTTGCTTTGATTTATCCGATAATTACATCAGCGTTGTTAGAGAAGGGATTAACGGCGGTATGGTGATGACGGAAGACAGCACCACCATCGTGTATATTTGCCCGAGTAATGGCATTGCCGATACCGTTCGTTTCGACAGTACGGGGGTTGGCAATGATCTATTTACGTATGTGATTACGGATACTTTCAACGTAATTTTATCCCTACCAACAGGCGATTTTGCCGATTTTGAGGATGGCGGTGTCGGTGTTTGTCGGGTATGGGGCTTGGCTTATACGGATAGTTTGACCGCTATGGTTGGGGATACAGCCTCATTGGTAGCCCTGTCGAATGGTTGTTTTGATTTATCCGATAACTACATCACGGTATATCGCGAAATTCCAGAAGGTGGTACACTGGCAACCATCGAGGGGGATTCGGCAACAACGGTATGTGTAAATGCGGGTTTTGCCAATACAGTGGAAGTCGTTGTCAGCGGAGCCAGTAACAGCCAATATGCCTATGTGGTAACCGACACCATGAATATCATTTTGTCCATATCTGATCAACCACTTGTTAGTTTTGAAGACAGCGGCTCGGGTGAATGCCGATTATGGGGACTGGCTTACACGGGGAATATCCTCGCTATGCCAGGCGATACCGCGTCTCTGGTCGCCTTTTCTGATGACTGCTTCGATTTATCGGACAATTTCATTACGGTAAATCGCATACAGACGGAATCGGGAATGGTCAGTACGGTTGACGGACAAACAGAGGTGTATGTATGCCCCGGTGATGGCAATCCAGATGTAGTCTTTTTTGACAATACCAATTACATCGGCGAGTTTTTTGCTTTTGTGATTACGGATACGAATAATGTAATTGTCGGCTTCACGGAAATCAATTTTGCCAATTTTGATGGGGTAGGGGAAGGCATCAATCAAGTATGGGGCTTGGCTTATACGGGCAATTTAACAGCCATGCTAGGCGATACCCTCGCTACGACTATCCTGACGGATGGCTGCTATGATTTGTCCGAAAACTTTGTCACCATCAATCGGGCGATCCCCGATGCGGGCATGGTCACGACCCAGTCAGGCGATTTGTCCGTAACGGTAACAGTTGGGGACGATATTGCGGATTTGGTACAATTCGACAGCACAGGCGTGAGCAATAGCTTATTTGCCTATGTTATCACGGATGAAAACAATAGCCTGCTGACCTTCTTTGGCGGCGATGTTTTTGACTTTGAACCATCAGCTCCTGGTATCAATCAAGTATGGGGGCTGGCTTACACGGGCAATATAACGATTATGCCGGGGGATAATGTACTCAACACACCTTTTACAGACGATTGCTACGCCATCAGCGATACTTTTGTAACGGTAACTTTAGAACCTTTCATGCAACAAATTCCGGGAAGCCAACAGGTGGTTTTGGAAAACCGCTCTGAAGCTTGGCCGAATCCGGTAAGCGACCAGTTATCAGTTCAAGTAGTTGGTGTTGAAAACGCTGTTGTACAACTGCGCATCATAGATTGTCGCGGCAACATCATGGTACAGCGCCGCATTCCGGGCGATGAAGTAACTCTAACACAGGACATTCCGGTTCGACATCTGCTGCCCGGAATTTATACCTTACTGATTGAGCAGGGTGGCAGCAGCGAATACCTGCGATTTGTGAAAGAATAAGAACCAGAATATATCTTCTTTTTCCACTCAGGTGGTTAAAGCAATGGAATAGCAAATAAGGCCGGCTGCCGAGCGGTGGTCGGCCTTACTTTGCTATATGATAAGCATTTTGCGAAGCGTAAAGCACATCGAGTATCAAAACCATAAGGATATGAAAAGGCTAACTTACTTGTTTTTGGGCATAGCGGTACTGCTTTTTTTTAGTTGTCGGCCACAATCAATTGTGGAGGCAGAAACCAGCAGTACCCTGATATTGGTTCGGCACGCGGAGAAAGCCAGCGATACCGAAGACCCGGATTTAACCGAAGAAGGGTACATAAGGGCCAAGCGATTGGCGGAAATGTTATCGAAGCTAAAGCTCGCAGCGGTGTATAGCACGGATTATAAGCGAACGCGGCTGACTGCCCAGCCCGTTGCCGATCAACAAGGTGTGGAGCTGAGCATTTACTCGCCTGAGGAGCCGGCGGCTTTTTTACAACAGCTTCTGGAAAAACATGGCGGCGGCGAAACGGTACTTATTGTAGGGCATTCTAATACAGTGCCTGAGATGCTGGGATTGCTGGATACGACGCAAGTCTGGCCTACAATAGCGGATACAGATTACGGGAATGTGTTTTTCGCTCGCTTGGCGCAAATGGGAGTTGCTGAGATTATGGAGCTGCGCTATTGAAGACACCGCTATTTTGTGCTGCCAAGCCAAAATAAAATGGCTTGACAGCACGAATAGCCGCGTATTAATTGTTAAAATTTATGTCCATAACCAATGCCGAAAGAGATGCCGGGGTTTAAGCGGCTAA
Source organism: uncultured Saprospirales bacterium (assembly GCA_937864265.1). Lineage (GTDB taxonomy): Bacteria > Bacteroidota > Bacteroidia > Chitinophagales > Saprospiraceae > CALMIR01. Next base: position 22,807 of record CALMIR010000017.1, read on the forward strand.
AGAGTTGGTTTTCGGCTTCAAAAGAACGGAAGCTGCTTTCCAACTTATCGTTCAGGATATTGGCTATTTTGAAATCAATGGTAGAGTTGCGGTCTTTGCCAAAACGCTTGATGATGCTGAAATTCAAGCTATGGAAAGGGTCGAGGAATACATCTGGATAAAGCCCTACACCTACGATGCTCAAGGTAGAGCCTTTGACGTTATAAAACAGACCAGCATCCAATCCTGACTCAGTATTGCTATAAGTAATACCAGCATTGATCACGAAAGGGGATTGCCCGGCCATTTGGCGGGTACGTTCGATGGTTTCGCCTGTCCGCTCAAAGCCTTTTCTGGAATTGAATTCCAGATCAGTCATGTCAATTTGCGATTCTACAAGGGTGACATTGCTGCTGATACTTAGGTTGCGCAGTGCTGGGGACAGGAAGTCCAATTCTTTACGAAATTCCAATTCTACCCCATAGAGCTGACCATCGCCCACGTTGCGGGGCTGGAACTCTGTGCTGGTTTGCTGTTCTGGGATACGTACCAATTCGATGGGGTTATCAAATTGCTTGTAAAAACCACTGATAGAGAATATTTGCTCTCTTTCCAAGAACCATTCCCAGCGCAGGTCAAAGTTATTGATGCGCGTTTCGCTCAAGTTCCCGTCCCAATCGCTATAGGTAAAAAGAGAACCATTGAAAATACGGTTGGTGATAGGGTCAATGATTTGAGCGAAAGATAGTTCTTTGAAAGAAGGGCGTGCAATGGTGCGAGAATAGGAAGCACGCAGGTTTTGACTTTCAGTTAGTGCATAAATCAAATTGACGGAGGGGAAAAAATCCAGCGCGTCTAGTACGACTTCGTTGTCGAGGTTTCTGCCGCTAGAGTCTCCGCTAGCGAATTTTTGGTCGCGTCCTGTGTGGCGTTGAGTAAAGTTTTCTGCCCGAACACCCAAGATGGTTTTTAAGTTGCGAATCGGGGTAAACTCATTAGAAATGTAAGCCCCTGTATTGTTTATGTTAGAAGAATAAGCGTTGGGGTTGGGAGTGTTGTTGCCCGACTGATAATAGATGCTGTTGGGGCGGTTGGGATAAATGTACTGATCTTGTAATACCAGGGATGCATCCAAGGGATTGGGCCAAGATTGGTTGGCAAAGAACTGAATATCGAAGAATAGGATTTCATAATCCCGTTCTTTGAAGGCATGACTGGCACCAAATTTCAATTTGGCGTCGCTGCCTTTGAATACGTATTTCTTTGTAAGGTCTACTTTCCCGATGATATTGGTTTCATCGAGATAGCGCCAAATCCTAGATGGGTTGCCTGCCGCACCAGCACTAAAGAAGGTGTCAACAGGCGTATAAGTCAAAGCAGTTTTGCGAATATCGGGGTCGGTTGATACCGAAATGGTAGGCGAAATACGCCAGTCAATTTCCCAGCCAGACTGCCCAGTTACATGGGTACCGTTGAGCAATACATTGCTCAGGGAGCGTTCATTGTATTCTAGGTTGTCAGAATTGGCGATGTACCCTGACTGACCAACGGCTTCTCCATCGTTGATAATATCGAATTTACCAGCCCGGCTTTCGCCGTTTTGCAAGCGCATCGCTGTAAGTCTGATTTTGGTAAGCTTGGTTTTGTAGGCAAGCCCGCCCAGAATTCCGATAAGTATATTTTTTTCGCCTATTTCCCCATCTTGAATAGTGGCATAGCGTATCTCGAAAGCATCGGGGTCGGAGAAACGCTGGTATTCAGCGTTTATCACCTCATCATAAAAATTGTAGTCTGTTTTGTAAGAAATCGAAAAAATGTATCCCAGTTTGGATTTAGAATCATCGCCTTTACCCAGATCAACTTGGTTGCCCAAAGACAAGCCTGCGCCAAAATTCAGAAAGCTGCTCTGCCGTTCAACAGCCAGGGTTGGGTTGAAACTTCTTACAAAATCTGATACTTCTTGGTCGCTGAAAAAAATAGGTGTTGGAATAGTTTCCTGATTTGCAGCGGCGGGCAGTTCGCGAGTACCATCATCATAGCCTAAGAAATCTGTTGCCCCCCCTTCATAACTGAGGAAATCGGAATTGAGGTTCATTTGAGGGTTGTAAGAGGTGCTTACAGATACATTGAAAATCTTTTCTTCAGGAAAATCCTTCGTTTCAACATTTAAAAGACCACCTGTGAAGTCGGCTGGCATATCGGCGGTAAAGTTTTTGCTCACCACGATGTTGTCTATCAGGTTGGTCGGGAAAATATCCATTTGCAGGGTATTCCGGTCGGGGTCAAGGCCGGGAATTTCCACGTTGTTCAAGGTTGTCTTAGAGTAGCGGTCGCCCAAGCCACGGACATATACATATTTGCCGCCTTCAACCGAAACACCTGTTACCCTTTTAGCTGCTTCTACCGCAGTTGCATCGCCGGTTAGCTTCATTTTGGCCGAGGATACACCGTCCATCATCACAGCAGAATTCTTTTTCACCGTAAGCAGAGCAGCTTCTGAGGTTTTGATCACTTTGGCTGTTACTACCACCTCGGCCAGTTCAAGGCTGCTTTCTGCCAAACGAATGTTTTCAAAAAGCGCAACTTGGCCTGCGGCCACCTCCACCGTTTCGATATTTAGGGTTTGATACCCAATATAAGTAATCTGGAGTGTGTAGATACCAGGGGCTACATCAACGCTGAATGTGCCGTCTAGGTCGGTAGTAGTACCCGTAGCCAATTCTTGGATCAGTATGTTGGCACCGATGATGGGTTCTCCATTGGAGTCTTCAATAACGGACCCGCGGATGATGCCATCCTGAGCCGAAAGCAGCCATGCGGGCAGCAAAAATAAAAGGAGTAGTAACTGTTTCATATTTTAAAAAATTAGATCAGGTGTTTCATAAAATAAGGAAAAGATTTGTAAACCAAAGATTACAAATCTTTTCCCTAAATTAGAAATGAATGATATGTGAAATTAGATATTTCGACATAAAGAATTAGATACCTGTAATGGCACCTGCCTTTGAAGCCCATGTCCAACCGAACACAGAAGTATCGGCTTGAGGTGTGGTACCAGCTACGATACCAGCAGGAACAGGCTCACCATTCACGTAGTTGCCCAAGTCGGCAGCAGGTACATTGATGATAATGTTGTCGAAGATAACATCTACGGCAGTAATACGGTTGATTTTCTGACCTTCAGCAGCACCTGTGATGTAGATGTTTTTCAACGCAACAATAGAGTTGGCGTCCACGTTGATCAAATCTTCAGATACGCGATCGGCATCAGAAGCGATTACAGAACCGTTCTGGATGGTATGGCCACCCAAGAAAGAACCTTCTGGGCCATCCAACTCAAAGTTATGGCCAGCAGGAGTGATAACCACGAAGTTATCCAGAGTACCTCTCCAAGCTTGGTCAGTGTCAATACCATCATCACCTGTGTTCCAAACCACTACGTTGTTAACGTTAACTGTGCCTCCAAACCATTCGATACCGTCGTCTTGGTTAGATACGATTTCGACGTGCTCGATAACAGTAGCAGAACCAACAGCACCCAAAGTCAAACCGTTGATTTCGTTACCTGAACCGATATTGGCACCACCGTGGCGGATAGAAATATAACGGATAACGCCAGAGTTGTCAGCATCATTAGTACCACCGTACAGACCATTTGGATCAGAGGTAGGGATACCTTCGATTTGTACTTCACTTACGTCTTCGTCGTTGTCGTTAGAAGCAGAAATAACCGCTTTACCCAACACAATCACACCACCCCAAAGACCGTTGATAACAGGGTCGAGGTTAGGGCTAGCGTAGTTACCAGCAGCAACATCTTCTGGCTGAATTTCATCGGCAACAGATGTGAAAATGATAGGAAGTGCAGCAGTACCTTCAGCCATCAACTTAGCACCGCGAGCAATCAACAGCGCAGTAGCATTGGCACCAGTACCTGCTTCGCCTTTGATAACGGTACCTGGCTCGATAGTCAAGGTTGCACCATCCAAAACGGTGATACGACCACCCAAAACATAAACTTTATCAGCAGTCCAAGTAGCATCAGCACTGATGTTGCTAGTTAGTCTTACCGTTTTCTCATCTTCTGCAATATCAATTACAGCGGTACCAGAAGCTTTCTGGTTTTCGGAGTCAGTAACAGTCAGGGTGATAGAAGCAGCACCTGCAACTGTGCCTGCATCGAAGTTAATAGTAACTGTGCCACCGCTAACGGCACCAGAGCCATTGGTGACAGTAACACCAGAACCAGTAGCTGTGTAAGTAGCAGTCAAACCAGCATCTACGCTAACAGTAAAGTCAACAGATTCGCCAGATGCGCCATTAGCTACTTCTTTTACGCTGCTTGGCGCAGTTACAGTAGGATCAGCAAATGTGCTACCACCATCATCATCGCCATCGCAAGCAGTGAAGATTAAGGCTGTAGCCAACATAGAAACAAAGAATAATTTTGAAATTAACTTGTTCATAAAAAAGTGATTTTAGTAAACACCGCCTGACTTTGGTATGCTGTGGTTTCACCTCGGTCTTTCGGCTGAAACAAAATTATTTGTTGAACGGCGCAAAGGTAAGTTGGAAAATGAGTTCGACCTGTACATACAAGTTTAAGTTTAGGTTAAGTAATTGTTACCTGTTTTTAACCTATGAGGTATTGTTTTTATTCGTATAAAAAAAAGTACACTTTTTTTGACGCATGGATTAAAATTTATACTTTAGCTGCGCATTTGTGTCTAATACCTTAATTGATTCTGATTAGCAATAATCATTATCCCACCTGATTTATAGCAAAATAAACGATCATTTCTGATCCTAATGAGTGTCAACTTGGCTTAGCTTTTGCATTAAGCTATGGCATTGCTATGGCCTAACCCGGAATAAAACACATTAATTATGAGCAATAGACCACTACTTTTCTCTATGTTTCTTGTAGTTATGATAGCCCCTAAGCTACTGGAAGCACAAATTTGCAACGCTGGGGCAGATGAGTTGCCCTGCCTTCCCCTAGACAATGATTTTCCATATGCTTGTGATTTCTTTACGTTTGATGATAATTTTTCTTCGGGGAATAATTTGAATGAAAGCCTGTATGAATCGATGGCTGGAGGTTGTAGCATACCCATTCCAGGAAAAACCTACAATGGGAATGAACGCTTGTTTGAGATCAATGTACCGCTGGCTAGTTATTTACAGGTCAGTTTAAGCGATCTGAGTGCGGACCTAGATGTATTTGTGTTTCTGTGTGCCGGAAACGGGCAGGTGTGCTTGTCAAACCCCAATTTATTCAATAGCGGCACAAATCCCGAATTCCAATTGTTAGAAGTTCCCGAAGGACGTTACATCATTGTCGTGGATGGCGCCAACGCAGGAGAGCTATCCAGTTTTAGCCTAAATGTAACGACTACACCAGCTCCGGCTAACTTGGTCTGTGATATCAATATTGATGTGCCGGTTGACATCCAATGTGGCGATGTTTTTGAAGATAATCCCTTCCCGTATAGTTTGTTCGACTATAATTTATACGATGATTGCGATCCGTCTATCAATCAAACTACCATGCCTTATGATGCCAATGACAAAATATATACCATAGACGTGGATGGTCCAACTACCCTGACGCTAAAATTGACCAATCTGGCTACCGACGTGGATTTATTCGTATTCAAATGCATCGACGATGAAGAATACGTGTGTTTAAACGATTTAAGCGATTTGAATACGGGGGCAGAAGATGAAACGGTGGTGATTCCGAATGCTGATGGTTTTTATCAAATCATAGTAGATGGCTTTAATGCGGCTCAAACGGCTTTTTTTACCCTGGAAGCCGATTGTGGCCCATGTGGCCCGGTACAACCCATTACTTGTGGCGACATACTGCAAAACGAAACAAATGAAGATCAGGGCAACGATTTTGAGAGTATTCAGTATGGGGATTGTTACGCGGGCGGCGATACTTATGCTGCGCCAGATGTCGTCTATGAATTATATGTTCCCGAACGCTCCAATGTGAAAGCAACTTTGGAATTACTGGATAACATTGATTTGGACTTATTCCTGAGCAGCGATTGCAGTATGCCGGATAGCTGCTTTGCGGCCAGCACTACGGCGAATGTTGCCTTGGGTATTTACAACGAAACCTTGGATGTAGTTCTCGATTCGGGCACCTACTACTTAATTGTGGATGGAAAACTCGCCAACCAGGTCGGTTCGTTCAACTTGAGCATCGAATGCCTATGCACCTGCATCGAACCGGAAGATGATTTGCCAGCAGGGAGTACCCTGCTCTGCGATAACTTTGAAACACATACTACGGGCAATATAAGCGCCCAATCGACTCGCTGGCAGCCCTGGAGCAGCGCTGTATTAAGCCCTCAAGTGGTGTCCGATGGGGAAGACCTGGCTTTGGCTTTAGCGCCCAGTGCCGGACAGGATGTGGAAGCCATTTATTTATTGGAGGATCAGTGGGCCAATCGTTTTCGTTTGTCCTGGCGCATGTTCATAGGTGCTGGCAGAACGGGGCGCTATGCTGTACTCCACCAAGCACCCGATGACCTGGGGGCTGGAAGCAATACGGCTTATTCGGTGCAGTTTAACGGAAGTGGACAAGGGGCTATTGCTTTGCCAACTGGGAGCAATTTTATTTTTTCTTACCCCGAAGATCAGTGGTTTGATGTCATTCAAATCATTGACCAGGATTTGGATCAGGTAGAGTGGTGGATTGGCAATGAATTCATCGCTTCTTGGGCATTTAGCTTAGGCAGCAGTGGATCGGATACCGGTCTGGCCGCTTTGCATTTTTATACCCAATTGGCGGAAGACAGCTACTTGGTGGACGATATATGCGTTTGGATTCCGCAATGTGAGGAGATGATGGAATCGGGGCCGGAGGTCTGTTTGCTCAATGGCACCAGAAATGGATCGGAACTGGCCCGCTGCCAGGGCTTGTACAATTCGGTGCAGTGGGAGGCTTGCCTGACGGTATGCGACTTTGGGGGGCCGTTCATTTTTCGGGGCGATACTTTTACCGATTCCATTTCCTTGTTCGATCTGGCGCCATCGGCCATTTTTCAAGAGCCCTGTGTGATGGAGGCTTATGACGGCATTCTCAACAATAGTGCGTTTTATGATGCGGGTAATTTATATGCGGATATTTATGTGTTCACGAATGATCAATTGCAAGATATTACGATTGATCTGGCCAATAACGACTACGTAACCCGGGCTTTTCTATTCCAATGCGACTGTGTGGATGCTGCAGAGCTGGGTATTTCCAGCTTGTTTTCGGAGTGCGAGCAGATTTGCTTGCAGCCTGTTGACCCGCCACAGGGATGTAGTACGACTATTACTTCAGAAGACTGTCTATTTTTGGGCAATCAAATCGTTGACCAATCCCAAGGGGATACGCCTAACTGCTTGGTTGCGAATCCGAGTGGCATCGGCCCTTTTACTTATCTGTGGAGTACAGGAAGTACTAATGATAATATCCCTTTACCCGTTGTAAACGGCAATTATTGCGTGACTGTGACCGATTCGGAAGGCTGTATCAGTTCCGATTGCTATACAGTAAATAGCAATTGCAGTGTAAATATAGATTTTAATGGTCAGACCTCAGACTTGATTGCAGAAGTGCTCACCGGTCTTCCGCCATTTGAATATTTGTGGAGCACTGGCCAGACAACGGCGGTTGTGCCTTTTTGTAACGCTTGCAGTGTAATAGTAACCGATGCGACAGATTGTGTGGCTGTGGATACTTTCTTTAACATAGACGCTCCTCCGCCTTTGCAAAACGATAGCCCCATACGGAGCGCAACTAATGCCCAAGTCATCGAAGACCTTCCAGCAGGCACTTACTTTATCCTAGTGACCAGTGTGCAGGAAGACGACTATACTTTGTCGCTGCTGCCCAATGCGAGTTGTGAAAATAATCCGGTGGAGATTGCCTTAGGCTCAACAGTATCCGCCGATTTGAATGGGCAAGGCAATGATTTTAGTATAGGCGGTAATGGCGATTTTGTGAGTTGTTATAATGGGGATAGAGCTTACAATGAAGAGGATGTTGTTTACCGATTCACCTTACCAGAGCGAACAGCCACAACCATTAGCCTTGATGCATCATCGGGGGCGATGGGCTTATTTTTATACAATCACCTTTGTGGCAATAATTGTATCAAAGTTGTGGAGACCCCAGATGACGGCGGCAATGCGTCAATTGAAGCAACCCTTGATCCCGGCATTTACTACCTCTTAGTGGATCAGGACGCAGGAGCATCTTCGGCTTATACGCTTAATTTTGCAGGAGTTCCAACGCCGTCAATTAATTTATCAACCTATGCCTTCGAAGACGACCCGCCGTCGGGCGATTGCCCGGTGAATGCCGCGAGTATCCACAGTGTAGTCGTACAAAATGATGCCCATGATTTTTCAACAGATCATTTTTTAACGTTCCTGACCTCCAATCCGAATACCCAAACAATTCGTTTTGTAGATGATATTGGGGAATTTTATAATGGACTGGCTTTTACTTTTGATGTTCCGGCTGATGACACAGGCGATGCTTATAAATGCAGTTATTTGCCAGGCGACCTTTTACAGATGTATATGATAGATCAAAGTGGCATATCTGATTACAGCGGTATTTTAGAACTGGAGTTCGGAGCAGGTAGTAGCCCCTTGTTTACGCCAGGCAGTAACAGTACGGTAACTAGCTTGGATTATGTGCAGGTTAATAGTGCTAACCTCTCGTACAATTCGACAGAGGTGTCTTCTAATGGTGGTATATTCTCCGTAGAAATCGTGACCAACCAACCCTGGCAAGTCTTTGAACTAACAGATGTAGAATGGGTACACGATATAAATCCCATACAGGGAGTTGGTTATAGGACGGTATCTTTTGCCGTAGATGCAAATTCCGAATTTTTGCCTAGAAAAGATACATTACTCTTTAAGGTTAGTCCTCCCCAACAATCAGGCATTCCATTGTTTTTGTTTTTGGAAATTGAGCAAAAAGGAGCTTGCGGTGTACCACAATTCGAGCTAGTCGCCGATCAAAACCCGATATGCGCTGGAGAAACCGTGACCATCACCCCGAATATTGATTCCTCTTTTTACGACCTCTTTTTGTTTGAATGGGATGGCGATGCCAGTACTTTTGGCATCACTGTAAGCCCAGATGAGGATGCCTCCTATTCATTGACACTGGTCAACAAAAACTGTTTTGTCAGGAGAATGGCTGATTTGGATATAACGGTAAACGAAGTGCCCAATAAACCGACGAGCAATGGCGATGTCACCGTATGTGAAGGGGAGGTGGGTACAATAAGTGTTCAGGCTGTTCCAAATGCCACCATTGAGTGGTACGATGCGGCGCTTGATGGCAATCTTGTGGCTGAGGGTGCTTCCTATAGCCCGCCTGGCCCAGGCGTTTATTTTGCGCAAGCGAACAATGGCGACTGCCGAAGTGAAGAAAGAACCCCTGTTTCTTTAACAATTGCCTCAGATCCAGTAGCCATGGCAACTAGTATTGATCCTGCTCTGTGTTTGGGCAACAGCACGATGCTTAACGCCGCCGCTAGTGGAGGAGATGGCAACTACACCTTTAGCTGGGACAATGGCATTGGCGAAATGACCAATCCAGCAATATCGCCAAACGTTACAACTACCTATACTTTGACCGTTACCGATGGCAACGAGTGCCAAGGCACGGATGAAGTGACCATTACGGTAAATGAAAATCCGGAAATAGTAGTTGAAGCCATACAGGAGAGCAGTTGCGACGGCATGGATGGCAGCATCACAGTTAGCGGCACAGGAGGTCAACCCGATTATGACTATGTGTGGAGCACAGATGTGACCGGACCTGTCTTGTCCAATATTCCGGCAGGCACTTATCGGGTGACGATTACAGATGCGAACGGTTGCCAAAGTGATGCCTCTATCGTGTTAAATACCACTACCGGGCCAATGGTGCTACTTGAAGGAGGAACTGTTTGTGCAGGTACCTCATTTGAATTGATGCCAGAGGTCAGCGGCGGGGCGGGGCCTTATAACTATCTTTGGGAGGACGACAGCAATGGCGAAAGTTTAGTCGTCAACCCTACGGCAAATATGACCTTTTCGTTGACCGTGACGGATGCCAATAATTGTGAAGCTGTAACAGAGGCCATGGTCGATATTTATGAGGACACCCAATTCGAGATCACCAGTCAGGATGCCATTTGTGGGGAAGATAACGGTAGCGCTGCTATTACTATTCTTAGCGGTACTGATCCCTTAACTTTTCAATGGAGTACCAATGAAACCAATGTCGCAATTGAGAATTTGGCAAGCGGAACTTATTATCTGAGTATCACCGATGGCAATGAATGCCAGGTAGTGGATTCTATCGCCATTGAAGCCTCGGATGCCCCAGTACTCCATTTGAACGGGCTTACTTTGTGCGCAGGAGAGTCTGTTGTTTTGAACCCTATGCCTACAGGGGGCAACGCACCCTATACGTATTTGTGGAGTACCACAGCAACAACCGAAACCATTGAGGTCTCGCCAACAGAGAACACCTCTTATCAACTTACCCTTACGGATGACTTGGGGTGTGTGGTAGAGGCAACGGCACTTGTGATGGTCAATGCGCTGCCAGTCATACAGGAAGTGAATATTGCCTCAGCTACTTGTGGAATGGAAAATGGCACAATCGCAGTTATTCCTCAAGGTCAGGGAGCTCTTACCTTTATGTGGGACAACGGCGACAATACGGCCACCATCAATGGTTTAGCTCCTGGCAATTATACGCTTACTTTAACGAATGAGAACGAGTGTAAGCTTGAAAACACCTATAGTGTAGAAGCTATCGCTCCGCCCGTATTAAGTTTGCCCGATGCATCCGTTTGTTTTGGCGAAAGCCTGACGATTACGCCTGTAGTTATGAATGGCTCAGAACCTTACCAATATTTGTGGAGCGATGGCAGCGATGGGGAAAATTTACCGATTACACCGGGAAACCCTACTTTGGTGGCGCTTACCCTGACAGATAACGATGGTTGCATTGTGATGGCCAGCACCACGATAGGTGTAAATGCATTACCCGAATTGGAGCTATCAAGTACCTCAGCCACTTGCGGCATAGCCAATGGCAGCGCTGCTGTGGAAATTACGAATCCACAAGCACCTCCTTATACCTTTGAATGGAGCAACGGCTCTGACCAAGCTATAAATACCAATTTGTTACCTGGTGATTACACCGTATCCGTTACAGATGGCAAGGAGTGTATGTCGGTTGGCGTAGTTAATGTAGAAGCGGAAGGCGCACCAGCGGTATTTGTTGCCAGTACCTCCATTTGCCCGGGCAGCTCAACGGATTTGACTGCAATCGTGACAGGAGGAACGCCACCGTTTGACTATTTGTGGAGTGATAACCAAAGTGTGGCAACGATTTTCGTAAGCCCAGAGGAAGACATGATTTTTTCGGTAACGATAACCGACGCCAACGACTGCCAAACATTTGGTTCTGCCATGGTGACCTTATTTGAAAGCCCTTCGTTAAGCCTCGATGCCCAAAACCCGGCTTGTGGCATGCAAAATGGCAGTATATCAGCCCTACCGAGCGGCGGGGCAGGCGGCTACACATTCAACTGGAACAATGGGGCGGAAAATAATAGCCTACTTGATCTTGGCCCTGGCGTCTATTCGGTCACGTTGATGGATGCCAACCTTTGTTCCGTAGTGCAAAGCATTGAATTGACGGATATCGCAGGCCCCGAACTTAGCGTTGAACCAGTAGAGGCCTGCCTGGGAACTATGGCGCAGCTCCAAGCCCAAGTAACACAGGGTACAGCGCCGTACAACTATTTTTGGGAAAATGGAGGCACGAATGATATTGTCAATATTCTGGTGAATGCCCCAACTAGCAGTTTATTGCTCACGGTAACCGATGCCAATGGCTGCGAAGCAGTGGCCAATGCTCAGATAACAGGTTTTACTTTGCCCGAACTGACATTAACTTCTATTGCCCAGGAAATTTGTTTTGGCGCATCAACTGAGTTAGCCGCAGCGATCAGCGCTGGCCTGCCGCCTTATGATTTGCAATGGAGCCATACGGCGAATGATGGGCTAGTTCAAACGGTAACGCCGGGTGAAACGACTGCTTATACTTTATTGGTCAGCGATAGCAATGCTTGTGAAACCCAGGAGACGATCAGCATTCAGGTCAATGATTTGCCCACAGCAGCGACGAACGCTGATACGGTAATTTGCACCGGTCAATCAACACAGTTGATGGCTACTGCCACGGGTGGCAGTGGTCAGTACGTCTATAGTTGGAGTGGCGGCTTGGGTAATATTTCCAACCCAGTCGTTTCCCCCATTGCTAATACAACTTATTCGGTAACGGTTACTGATTCTAATAATTGTTCGGATACCGATCAAGTAATGGTAGGCGTACTGCCCTCTCCGACATTGAATTTTCAAACAGAATCGGCTTCCTGTGGTGGTGCAGATGGTTCCGCCTTAGCTGTACCAATGGGAGGAACGGGGCCTTATACGTATCTTTGGGAAAATGGGGCTGTAACACCCGAAATAGAAGGACTCCCCGCTGGAATTTATACGCTGACTTTAACAGACAATCAAGGATGTACAACGGTGGGCGATGTTACGATAACCAGTACGGAAGGTCCTCTGGTTTTCACTAGCCCGGTAACAACTATTTGCGCAGGCACGGCCGAATCTATTAGCGCGGGAGCAAGTGGGGGTACGCCCAACTACACCTTTACTTGGGACAATGGTTTTATCGGGGCTGTACAGGAAGTGAATCCGCTGGAAAGTACGCTGTATTCCGTGACAGCTACAGATGCCAATGGTTGCAGCGGCTCGGCACAAGTATTCATTGAAGTCATACAACCCATTGATGCGAGTGCCAACGCTGATCCTGTGATATGCCTCGGCGAAACCACCCAACTCATGGGAATGGCCAGCGGCGATATTGCCCAAATAAGCTGGTCGGCTTCTGTTGCTGGTGGTACTTTCATCCCAAATGATGCCACGCTGAACGCTTTTTATACGCCTCCAACAGCTTATACCGGAATCATCACCTTGCTGCTGCGCGTTGTTGGAGAAGGGGATATTTGCCCCTCCGTGCTCGCACCCGTTAATATTACAGTAGCTCCTTTGCCGACTATTATACCTACGGATATTTTTTGTAGTGCTGATTTCCAAACGTATCAAATTAACTTGAGCACTTCTGCCGATGAGCTTAGCGCGAACAATGGAACCACTATTGAAGTGGGATCGGGCGTATTTTCTATACAAGGAATACCCAGCGATGAAAATGTATTGGTTACAGCTTTTGATACGGAAACGGCATGCGACTTTAGCATTCAGATCAATTCGCCTGTCTGCGAGTGTCCGCCCATTAGTCCGCCTACAGGTACTAGCGATGTCGATTATTGCGAAGGAGAAGATGTACCTGAGTTGAGCGTTATGTTGGAAGCGGATGAAACGGCCAATTGGTACGATGTACCAACTGGAGGTATGCCCCTCGCCAGCGATACAACAATTTTTACGCCTCCAGGCCCTGGTGTGTATTATGTCGAGCGCATCAACCTATTGTCCTTTTGCTCATCAGAAGAACGCACGGCTATAACTGTAAGCATCCATGAGTTGCCTGCGAATGAGTTGAGTAGTTTGGGCAGCCCTGCGATTTGTGCAGGAGATACCATAACCCTGATGCCCTCCCATTTGAATGCCAACTATACCTATGCCTGGAGTACGGGCGAAACGAGTCCTGATATCAGTGTAAGCCCTGATGTGACAACGACTTATGTACTTACAGTTACCTTAGATTTGTGCGCTAAAGCGGATTCCGTGCAAGTCCATGTCGTACCAGCTATTGAAGGTGCTATTTCGATAGACAATGCCCTTGAATGCTTTGGCGATACGGATGGCATTTTGAGCATTGCCCCACTTGGCGGACAGCCTCCTTTTGACTATCAGTGGAATACCGGGGCAACAGAAAGCTTTATTTTCAATGCCTCAGCTGGTGACTATGCCGTTACCGTTGGCGATATGGCGGATTGTGAAGGCGTTTTTAGTATAAGTCTTGAACAACCGAATGATCTGACCTTGCTTAATTCTAATATCCAACCGGATACCAATAATACCTCCAGCGGACAGATAATGGTGGAAATAGGTGGCGGCATTTTACCCTATACCTATAGCTGGGCGGGCCCAGGCAATTTCACTTCCGATCAGGCGACGATTGTGAACCTGGTCAGCGGCACCTATACTTTGACGGTGACCGATCAAAATGATTGCAGCTTTACGGAATCATTCGTCGTACCCATAACGGTGAGCCTGAACGAGTTAACTTCCTGGGGGGATAATATCCGCTTGTATCCCAACCCCACCAAAAACGAGGTAATGTTGGAATGCCATTTCCAGGAAAAAACGGATATTTACGTTCAGGTACTGGACGTGCTGGGGCAAGTATTGTTTACACAAAAAATCGCTCAATGGCAACATGGTGTTCAAGCGCTTTCGCTAAAAGCCTATCCCTCCGGCGTGTATTGGATTCGGGTCAATAGCGAAAGCCATCAATGGGCCAGTAAAATCATTAAAGAATGACAAAACCAATGGGCATGAAGTTTATCCATCTATTTTATGGGTTTTTCTTACTATGCTGTACCGCCTGCCTAGGGCCGGAAATAGAAATGTTGGATTTCTTTTCTGTGGTACTGCTGCCTCCTGCAACTACAGAAAACCTGGGCACGCTGCAATTGCAAGGCGTCATCAGTTCAGAAGACCCCAACAGTATCGAGGATCACGGATTTTTGTGGTCAACGGATTTGCAGGAAGTGAGTGGAGATGCACCCTCTGCACAGCGCATTGCTTTGGGCAACCACAATGGCAATGGTGCTTTTGATTATTTAGTGGAGAATTTAGCGCTTCAGCAAATTTATTATTTCCGTGCCTATGCACGGGCAGGGGAGCGGGAAGTATGGAGTAGTGAGATTTTTCCTTTTGCATTTGGGGTGAGTCTGGACGCCATAGCTACTTATTCGCTAGCCAATAATACAGCACAAGTTACCGGTACCGTAATGGGTTTGGACACTTTGAGAACGAGCGTTGCTTCCAGTGGGCACGTTTATTCTGCAAACAATCCCGACCCCGTATTAGCAACAGACTTATTTACCGACTTGGGGGCTTTAAACGATGACGATTCCTTTGAAAGTTTATTAGAAGGCCTAGAATTCAATGCAACGTATTATATCAAAGCCTATGTAAAAACAACGAATGGTCGGGAATATTACAGCCCAGTAGAGACCTTCGAGGTCAAAGATGGTTGGGTGGCCTCTAATGGGCCACCGGCTATGATTGGTGCCCAGTCGGCAACAGTAGGCACTGATGTCTATATAATAGGTGGAGCCAGAAGCTTTGAAGATTACAGCGTAGTCAATTTAGTGGACAGCCTCTGGAAATACGAATCCACTACAGGAATGTGGACGAGCCGAGCTGTGCCCGCCGGTCGTGCAAGAACAGAAGGCGTTTTTTTTGCTCTGGATGGGCGGCTGTTTTATGGATTAGGCAGGGTGAAAAATGGAAATTTATTGGTTTTGGAAAATAAAATTTGGCAACTAGACCCGAATAATGGCCCGGATATTTGGACTGAATTGATTATTCCTAATGAAATGCCTCAACGGGTGGGCGCTGCTGTTTTTGTACTTGGACAAAAAGCTTATATTGGTACGGGGGTGGGGCCACAAGATGATTTACTCCATGACTGGTGGGAATTGAGCGCACAGGATTTAAGCTGGCAGCGGGTAAAAAGCATGCTGAATGTCACCAACCCGAGCATGGGAAGCACCGGGCGACAAAAAGCTGTGGCTTTTGTCTTGAACGATAAAGGTTATGTGGGGGGGGGATACGCTGGCATTCAAGGAGATGACCGTTTCCCTTTGAATGATTTTTGGCAATTTACTTCCCCACAAGGGCTTGCAGATTCCGGACAGTGGGTTCAAAAACAAGCCTTTCCGGGTACTCCGAGATACAATGCCTCTGCTATGACCATCAACGAAAAGGCTTATTACGGTTTAGGGCTTAATCTCGATGTTGGGTTTTTATCCGATTGGTGGACTTTTGATCCTGCATCTAATGCCGGAAATGGCAAATGGGAGCAGAAGACGGATTTTCAAGGCATGAAAAGGGAATTGGCGTTGGGTTTTTCCATCGGCGGCAAAGGATACTTAGGACTTGGTGGAGCACGCTTTATTGCCAATGAAGTTAATTTGAACTATATTGTATATGATGATTTCTGGATGTATTACCCGGAAGAATAAACAAAACCCTATGATGAAAATAATAGTCATGCTCCTAATAGGCTTGCTACTTTTTGAGCATACAACCCATGCTCAACGCCAGCGCCTGTATCAAATTGATCAGGCAGAAGACAAGTTTTGGATTCAAGTAACAGGAGAGGAGGGGCAGCCCAAGTTGAGCCTGTTGCGCGATTCCAGCAACCAAAGCAATAAAGAATACCCGCAGTGGAAGGCTGTTCAGTTGACAGAGGCCGATTTGCAGGTGCTTTACGAAATCAAAGGCTTGCAACAGGGCTTCGAGTGGCAGTTTAGTCCAGCTCTTCGGGAAGGTTTTTACAAACAATTGACCCCTGTGCCTGGTCAGCAGGAAGATGTATTTGAAAAAGCCAAATTGCGAGAACCCTTGACTTATACCCTGGTCTGGAAAGATGCCCTTGAGCAGGTATTGGAATTTGGCGTTCCCTACGAATTGGTCGTTCAAAAAACACTGTTAGGCCCAGTTGACCTGGAAGCCATTCGACCGGAATTTTCATCCAGGCACCAGTGGCCCTACTGGACGGGGGCGGTTGCAGGCCTTTCATTAGTAGGCTTGGCGCAAATTTATAAAGGAGAGAAAAATGCCGCTGGTGATACCTATCTCGAATACTGGGAGGATGGTCGCCCTGAGGGGGAAGCTGATCCTTTTTTGACAGAAGCGCAAGATAAAAACAAGCAGGTTCGAAACCTGTCCTACATTGGATGGGGTATAACTGGGGTTAGCGCTGGCATTTTTATCTACCATTGGCAAAAAGTCAAAGGCAAGCAGCGGATTTACGACAAGTATGCACCGCAAAAAAAAGTGGATTTAAGTTTTAGCCCGCTGCTTATTCCCGTGCCAGACGAACAATTAATGGGTTTTCATTTCACTTTATCGTTTTAGCTATGAACAAGCTCATTTTATGGACGCTCCTATTGTGCCTTTTGGCAAATCCTGCCGCCTTGTCGGCTTGTTATGATGACCTTAGAAAGGAGGGCATTGGCTTGATGAATGCAGGCCGTTACGATGAAGCCATCAACCGTTTTTGGGCGGGATATACCTGCGACGATTTGCCGCGCAACCACGATTTGGACGAGCTTATCCGGCAAGCCCAGGAGCGCTGGGTCAATAAACTTGAAAAAGCCGTTGACGACGCCATCAAGGCCGAAAAAGTAGCCTTGGAAGCCAAAAAAGAAGCCGAAAAAGCCAAGGAAAAGGAAACCATCGCCAAGCAACAAGCAGAAGCAAACGCGGTGGAGGCCCGCCGCAAAGGAAAGCGGGCAGAATCCTTGAGATTATCCTTATTGGCAGATAATGTACGCCTGAAAGGCCGGTATGAAGATGCTTTGTATTTGTCGTTCATCGGTTTAAAACTGGCCAATGAAGAGGAAAAGGAAGACAATTGGCGTTCATTTGGCGAAGCCGTTCGGGACAGTTTGGCGAAGCAAGCATTTAGTAGTGCACAGCCCGTTGAAAAAATAGGGTTTAGCCCCGAAGGTAAATTTCTCATCGTTCAATCGGATAGCCGCCTGCATCTCATTGATTATGAAAATGGGGCGCAGCAGGCAATTCAACCCGATATAGACTACCGACTCTCCGCAGATGCTTCGGCAAAGGGCAGTTATCTGGTAAGCTGGTCAGGCGGCAATTCCGCCCAATGGTGGAACAACAAAGGGCAACTGATGGCTACTATTGCTGGCCACAGCGAAAGCCTATACCATGCCGTTTTTACCCCCGACGAACAGTACTTACTGACGTGTGGCAGAGATAATATCGCCAAGGTATGGCGCAATAACGGCCAACTGTTGACGACATTAGCGGGCCATGACGGCAATATTTATGGTATTTCTTGTTCGACTGACGGGAAATTCCTGCTGACGCGCTCTGCAGATGGCACAGCAAAGCTCTGGAATTTATCTGGGGAATGCCTGGCGACCTTGGGTCAAGCAGAATGGTATTTACACGATGCCCGTTTTTCCCCGAACGGACAACAAGTCGTTACCGCCTCGGCCAATGGGGGCTTGAAAGTTTGGAGCCTCACAGGACAATTGTTATTTGAATACCAATCCAATACAGTACCGATAAAAGAAGCGTTTTTTTTGGCAGACAATCGCCATGTCATCAGCCGCACATTGGAAAGCTGCACTATCTGGGATATGGACACGCAACAAATGATTGCCGAACTAAGCCACGCCAGCCCGATTAAAGGGGCAAGCGTGAATCCTCAAAACCAGGACATTTTGACCTGGGATCAAGCAGGGCTCATCAAATTGTGGAGTGTAAAAGGACAGCTAAAGAAAACTTTTACCGGACACACTGCGGCCATCACTACGGCTGCCTACTCGCCCCAAGGGGATTTCATTTTGACAACAGGCCAGGATGGGTTTACAAAATTGTGGGACACAAATGGCAATATTCTTGTCGATTGGAATTTGGAAGCAGATGATCCTTTGCCCGCCTGCTTTGCCAGTGACAACCATTTTTTTGCAGTAGCAGCAGAAAACAACAGCCATGTGGTCGTTTGCCCCATTCCAAGCGTTGTTTTTAAAGAGCTGTCTTCCAAGCAGGAAGACTTGAAAATGAGGTGGCAACAATTGGAAAAAGATTACAATATACAGTTCATGGAGGATATCTATTAGCGGGAAATATTTTTTAAGATGCAGAATGAAATGGAAAAACTAACCCATCCAAGCAGAAATCACTAGCTTTGCCGACATTCTGTTTCAACCTTATCAGTTTAAAAATATCATGAGTGAAACAAGCAACAAGCAAGCCCGCGTAGCCTATTTTTGCATGGAATATGGCTTGGATACGCAATTCAAAGCTTATGCCGGCGGTCTCGGCATATTGGCTGGCGACTACCTGAAAGGCGCCAAAGAATTTGATTTTCCCATCATCGGTATCGGCATCAAGTGGAAACAAGGCTATACCGACCAAATGATCGGCAAAGACGGCAAACCTTACGATACTTACCACAACTATCAATACGATTTTCTCGAAGACACTGGCATGTCGGTGGAGGTGATGATTCGAAATCGGAAAGTGGTTTGTAAGATTTGGAAGCTGGAATGTTTTGATAATGCAACGCTTTATTTATTGGACACCGATGTGCCTGGCAATGAAGATGGTTGGATTACCGGACAGTTGTACGGCTGGTTTGGCGAAGAACGCATCGCCCAGGAGATGGTTTTGGGCATTGGAGGCGTGCGGGCTTTGCGGGTAATGGGGGTGGATGTGGATGTGTATCACTTCAACGAAGGACACGCCCTTTTTGCAGGCTTTGAACTGATTCGCGAGAAAATGGAGGACGGCATGACCTTCGAGGAAGCTTGGGCTGCCAGCAAATCTCAAATTGTTTTTACTACCCATACCCCTGTGATCCAGGGTAACGAATCGCATCCCATCGATCGCTTGATGTACATGGGCGCTAACCTAAATATGAAAGCCAGCCATTTGCGTCAATTGGCGGGCGACCCTTTCAATATGACAGTTGGCGCTTTGAGAATGTCCAAAAAAGCCAATGCTGTAGCCCATTTGCATGCCAAAACGGCCAATCAAATGTGGAAACACATCGAAGATAGGGCAGAAATAGTGGGTATCACCAATGGCATTCACCTGGGCACTTGGGTGGACTCCGCCATGATCGAGGCCGCAGAAAAAGGAACGGATTTGTGGGCACCGCATATTAAAAATAAGCGGGCGCTGATCGAATTTATCCGGGAAAGAAATGGCGTGACTCTGGATGAGAACAAGCTATTAATTGGTTTTGCCCGCCGGGCGGTTCCCTACAAGCGCAGCGACCTGATCTTCTCTGATCCCGAGAAAATTGCACCCTACCTAGAAGAAGGTAAAATTCAAGTTGTTTTCTCAGGCCGGGCTCACCCTTTGGACGATACAGGTAAAGCCATTGCTGCTAATCTGGTGAACATGTCCAAGCAATACCCCAATGCTGTTGTTTTCCTGGAAAACTACGATATGAGTATTGGCGCGGCACTCACCAGAGGTTCTGATGTATGGCTCAATAATCCCCGCCGCCCCAAAGAGGCCAGCGGCACCTCCGGTATGAAAGCCTCCATGAATGGCGTGCTCAACTTAAGCATCCTGGATGGCTGGTGGCCTGAAGCCTGCCAACACGGTGTCAATGGCTGGCAAATTGGCGATGGCTTTGAGAGTACCGACGAAAAAGAACTCGATGCCAACGACCGGACTTCTCTATACAAAGTATTGCTCGAAGAGGTTGTCCCTACCTATTACGACAATCGGGCTAAATGGCTGGAAATGATGCGCGCCAGTATCCTCACCACAAAAGATGCTTTTTCTGTGAAGCGGATGCTGGATGAGTATTATGCGTTGTTGTATTGAGGGTAGGGGTATTACCTAAAGCAGTTCAACCTGCGCCGTCCAATTGCACAACCAACAAACGAGACTTCAATTGTTCCAATTTTTCCTGATGCCTTTCAAGGGGTTCGTACCAGTTTTGAACTTTTTGGCTGAAAAAAATGGGCACAGCTTGTTGGTTGCGTGTACGAGCTACCATTGGGGTGTTTAGGTGCTGAGAGGCTAACTCTTTAGCCAACTTATGATTTCCAGCAGTCGCTTATCGAATAAAGCAATTATGGATTGGTAAGTTAATGCATGTGCGGTATCCACAATATCTTGGGAGGTAGCCCCAATGCAAATAACGTTGGGCTTCTTGTGTAAGGTGCTTTTTGGCAAGGGTCAGTAAGGGAATGACCGGGATCCCATTTTTCAAAGTATCCTCGGCCAGTGCTTCAGGTGGAATGTTCAGGTTTTCCAACACCTGCTTGATTTCTTGGGCGCTGGCAGGGGGAATAATGCCCAATCCGGCTTGCACTTTGGCCAGGGCAACTTCAACTTTCAACAGACAGGCAATGAAGTGCGTATCCTGGCATTGTCCTCATCATTCAGGTAAGCGGAATATAAGCTATGCATCGAAAAATACCGTTTCGTTGTCGCTTTAACGGGCAAGCCGTCCATGCCCCCGCTGTGGTCATTTGGCTTGTGGATGAGCCGGATTACCTATTTTTCGGAAGAGGATGGCAGAAAAGTGGCAGCCAAATTGCGCCAAAACAAGATTCCGGCAGATGTGCTGCACTTCGACACGGGTTGGTTTGAAACGGATTGGCGTTGTGATTACGAATTTGCATTACCATACAGGCTGCTGAAATTGAGGCTATCATATTGATTCGTGCAGGTGCTGTGTTGCCTAAAATAAAGGTTGCTCAACATACGGATGAAATGGATTGGTCGAGTTTAGATTTGGTGGTCTATGGCGATGAAAAACAAGCAGTTGTGTCTCTGTGTTTGCCAAAAGACAATATACTCCGAGAATTATATTTGGAGCAGAAAAATGGCAAATGGAGCTTGAAAAAGGAAAATTTGCCCGCACAAGTAAAATTTAGCATCAACACAGTGTCTGGTGAATAATTCCAAAATCACAACAAAATGAAAAACGCATTGATCTATTTTTTAACCACAAGCTTCATGCTGACATCAGTAAATGTGGGTTATGCTCAATCGAATGATCCCGAACCTGCTAAGCCTCGAACCATTGTCACCACGGATGGCGAAATTGACGATGTGGACTCCTTCATTCGGTTTTTACTGTATGCCAATGAATTCGATATACAAGGGCTGATTTACAGCAGTTCGATGTGGCATTACAAAGGTGACGGCAAAGGCACTCCTTTTATTTCGGAAATGGAAATGACTAAAAACATGTACGGTGAGCGAACATCTTTGCGCTGGCCTGGTGTTACCTGGATGCAGGATTTGATCGATGAATACGAGCAAGTACACCCCAATCTGGTGTTGCACGACCCTGATTTTCCCACACCCGATTATCTGCGAAGCCTGATTCGGGTGGGCAATATTGATTTCGAGGGCGAAATGGAGCAAAACACGGCAGGCTCTAATTTTATCAAGGAGAAGCTGTTGGATGAAAACATGCAGCCCCTTTATTTGCAGGCGTGGGGCGGCACCAATACCATTGCCAGGGCTTTAAAATCCATCGAAGAAACTTACCAAACGACCAGTGAGTGGGATGAAATTTACAAAAGGATATGCGACAAGGCTATCATCTATTCCATTTCAGAGCAGGATGCCACCTATCGGAAATACATAGGGGTCAACTGGCCAGATATTCGTTTTTACTACAATTCCAATCAGTTTTGGTGCTTTGCCTATCCTTGGAAACAAGCCGTGCCTGAACCCTGGCATGTTTACCTGGAAGGCGCATTTATGGGCAAAAACATCATCAACGATCATGGGCCTTTGTTGAAAAAATACTACAGTTATGGCGATGGTCAAAAACAAGAGGGAGATGAAGAAAACATCCACGGGGATGCTTCAAAATTAGAAAATGCGCAATGGGGTAGCTTTGGCCAATATGACTTCATTTCGGAGGGCGATTCGCCGGCTTTTCTTCACCTCATCGACGTGGGATTGGGTAATCTGGAAAACCCCCATTTTGGCGGTTGGGGTGGCCGTCTGGTACAGTCTGCCGAATATCGGAATCGCTGGGAAGATGGGGACAAGGCATCAGATTACAACCCTTATTCCAAAGCTATGGATAAAACCTATCCGCAAACCCGCTGGGTAAAAACCCTGCAATTGGACTTTGCAGCGCGGGCCGATTGGTGCATCAAAGACTACAAAAATGCCAACCACGCTCCAATCGTATCCCTAAACCATAGCCCGGTATTGAGCGCAGCGCCAGGCCAAAAAGTTCGACTGATGGGGCAGGCTACTGATCCCGATGGCGATAAACTCATTTATCAATGGTGGCAGTATCAGGAAGCAGGTACTTATTCAGGCCAGGTAGCCATTAAGAATGCCAATAAAGTCAAGTCATCTTTTACCATGCCCAACGATATTAAAAAAGGGGAAACCATCCATGTCATCCTCGAAGTAAGCGATGACCGGGAGCTATCGATGACCCGTTATCAGCGGGTTATAGTTGAAGCTTTATAGAGGTATCGGATGTCGGAATCGGATTGATTTCGACACCCGAAGTTGTGTGTAAATAATCACTTCCCGATTTATTGTAAGGACTAATCGGGAAGTGATTAGGCTGTTATGGATTATAATCCTTGTCCAAAAAATGGTAGCGAGCATCGTGTGGTGCTGCAATGGTTTTGCTTTCCACATCGATAATCATCACTGCCGGGCTTGTAGATGTTGCATCTGCGGTTTTCCATTCTGGCAAAGTCGAATGATTTGGATTGCCTGTTTTGATAAAATTGGCAAAATATTCCTGCATGGTAGCGGACACCGTATAATCGTCCTTGGTCCAGGCGTAGTCGTCCACCAAATGCAAATTGCCCATACAATATTCGATTTCGCAGGCATGCGGAGCACCAACGGGTTCGGGCATGGGGGGCGCTTCTTCCCCTCTTTCCATGGTGCCGCCAGCAAACCCAGAAACTAGGTTTTGGTCTTTCAAAGGAGGCCGCAGCTTGCTGTACAAATAGCGATATACTGGCTGTTGGCTGTGTTTGAGGTGCAAATCAAACCATTTCCAAGTGCTATAGGCAATGAAGCGATCCGATGCCAGTGCAGTAGCGGAAAGCTCAATCTCCTTAGTCGTGCCATAGGGGTACAATTGCAGCACTTCCTCATAATCAGCTGGATAAGCCTCTTTGACTTTATTGAGATACGCTTCTTTGGTATAGGGCTGCCCTTGCATAAAAGCCATACCGGGTATTTCTGCAGAATTCCAGCCTAGTAGCAGCGGGACTTGGGCTTGCTCGCCGGCTTCAAATACTTCTGGCAAGGTTCTAGTCAAAAAATACCCGTCCACCACAACTGGAAAGCCAAACCTTCTCGATTCGTTGTAGAGTTCATAAATGTCCCGGGTAGGCAACTTTCTGAATTCTGCAAAGGTATAACCCGTATTTTTGACAAATTCAGCGCCTATTTTTTCCGCTTCGGCCAATGGAACAGGCGCCAGTGTAGGATGGATGCCCGCCCCGCTTTCTCCAATAGCGCCAGCCAACAAACCTTTGGATAAAGGCGAAGCCATTTGGTAACTTACAGAAATAGAACCTGCCGATTCGCCAGCAATGGTGATTTTATTGGGATCACCTCCAAAGGCGGCAACGTTGTCTTTGACCCATTGAAGTGCTAAAGCTTGGTCGAGCAGCCCGTAATTGCCGGATCCTTTGTACGGAGCTTCTGCACTTAGTTCAGGATGGGCCAAAAAGCCAAAAATATTCAGGCGATAATTGACCGTGATGGCTATGATGCCTTTTTTTGCCATACTTTCACCGTCATAGCGGTATTCTGAAGCGTCTCCGGCTACAAAACCACCTCCGTAGAAATACACCAAGACGGGTAGATTTTTGTTATTTCGGGTTGCTGGCGTCCAGATGTTTAGATAAAGGCAATCCTCACTGACCCCGTCCGAACGGGAGGCCATATCGCCAAACACCAGTGCTTGCATGGGTCTCGGCCCAAAAGCTTTGGTTTCTTTTATCCCTTTCCAGTTGTCTATTGGTTGGGGCGCTTTCCAGCGCAAATCGCCAACAGGTGGTTTGGCAAATGGAACGCCGAAATAGGTTTGAATACCTGTATGGGTGTCGTAGAGGCCTTCAACGATCCCGTTTTTGGTATGGACTTGGGTGGGAAAGGCATTTTTACCTTGAGCAGTCGCTTTCATGTGGATGAAAAGCATTAAAGTAGCAAAAAGAAATATGGATCTCATAAGTTATCGTTTTTGAGGATCAATTGGATCAAATATCGGTTGGTGCTTACTAAAAAGAAAATACAGCACCAAAAAGCTTTTGATGCTGTATTTTAAACAGGGTTAGTTACCCCTGCACCATATAGCTAAAGACATTCAAGACAATCAGAAGCCTTGGTTTTGTTTGATGTTTTCAACACCATTCACCGTACTTTGAGTAATAACACTCTCAGGAATTGGCGCGTACTTGTGCTTTTCCTGGAAAGAAGCATTTGCCAGGTGTTGGCGATCGTTCTCTCCGGCCAGATAATCGTTCAGGTATTCAGCGATGTCGAAAGCCAAGCCTGTTTTTCCGCTTTCAGTTAAGTTATCCCAGCGAACCAAATCAAAAAAGCGCTGTCCTTCCATGCCCAATTCCAACTTGCGTTCAAAACGGATGGCTTTTAAAGCATCGGCTTTGCTGCCAAAGGAGTTATACATGCCAATCTGATAATTAGCTGCGGGAGTGCCGTCGCTTTTTTTAACAAAACCATTCGGGTTAGCTGCTCTCATTCTAACCATGTTTACCAGTTCCAAAGCCCTGGGTAGGTTGTCTAATTCCGCTTCTGCTTCTGCAGCCAACAGCATGACATCGGCTAAACGGATGATGGTAACATTCTGAGCGGTTAAAGCAAAACCCCAGTCGTAAGTACCGGCCAAGTTCGCATCCAATTCAGCTACGCTAGCTACGTTTTTGATTGGAGAATAAGGTCCACCGTTTGGAACATTACGAATCCAGTTAAAACCTGGGTGCACGCCCCAATCCAGATAAGGAATACCTCTGCGACCAACCGTCCAGTCCAAACGTGGATCCAGTGCTATGTCAGTTGGTGTAAAAGGTTCATCAGATGCAAGGCCCTCATCATCGGGTACATCCACATCGTTGTAAGTATCTGGCATAGGTAAGCCATTGGCATCAACTTTGAAGGAATTCACCATGTTTTGAGAAGGTTGGAAAAAACCGCAGCAACCAGCGCCTTGAGTAGAGCTTCCGTGAGGCTGGTTGAGTGTGTTTTCGTAATTGCCGTTCACAATATCACCGGCTGCGGAAGACTCATAAGCAAAGAGTACTTCTGTGTTGCCGCTTTCTTTTTGGGCATCAAAGTTGTCGTGGTAATTGGGCATCAATGCCAAAGCAGCGCCAGAAGCAGTCGTACCATTGGAGATTACTTGGTCGAACATGCCTTTGGCTTCTGCCCATTTGCCTTGATACATGTAGGTCTTGCCTAAATAAGCAGCAGCAGCCCATTTGTTAGCACGGCCTGCGGCGCCCATTGTGCCTGGCAAGTTCTCGAATGCAAACAGAAAGTCGGCTTCAATCATCGGCCAGATGTCCACGTCGTTGGTTACAGCTGAAAAGTCCACGACAGTTTCATCAATATAAGGCGGGTTTCCGAAAGTCTTTTTGGCTTCAAAGTGGAAATGGCCGCGTAGGAATCTAGCTTCCGCTGTAATTCTGGTGCGATCGGCATCGGTGATGTCTTCCGCCAGTGCCAGTGTTCTCAAAGTTTCATTGGCTTTGCCAATACCGTCGAAACTGCCGTTCCATTTATTGGTCAGCGTAGGATTACTGGGCTGAACCTCGTATCTTTCAACAGGATTCAAATCCACAAAGTCGGTCGATTCAGTTCCTTTGTACGAATCTTCGGCGCGGATACTTCCCCAAACCCAGTTGGAAGCACCACCTACTTGGTTGAAGTTGTTGTTGCCCCAAGATTCAAACCAGGAACCATCGAGTGCAGCATAAGTTGCAATCAACAAACCTTCAACCCCCTTACTGTTTGCCAAAGACGCAGCTGAGTAGGCGCCACGTGGCGGTTGCTCCAAAAAATCATCTGAGCAGGAATACAGCCAAAAACCGGCCATAAGCACAAATACGAAAAAATATTTGAATCTCATAATTGACAAATTTTGCTTTAAATGGATTAATAATGACGCATCATTCAACATGCTTTAGTTGATCAGCATCCTAAAACAATTAACCTTCTTTGACAAATGGTGTGGGAAAAGACTTCGCGGAAAACAGCGTAAACAATGATTTTCGCTTGCCGTACTTAAAGTAGGTTTGTTTATTCTAAAACCTGCTTTAAGTAAGGTATTGCCTTAATCACACCATTTGTCAAAGAACCACAATTAAAAGGTTACATTCAAGCCAAGAATAAACTGCTGGGCGTTGGGATAACCAGTTTCGTCAATTCCCATACTCAAGTCGTTGCCACCTATATTAAGCAGATTTATGTCAGGGTCGGCACCTTGGTAGTTAGTAAGCGTAAACAGGTTTTGTCCCTGTATGTATATTCTAACCCGCTCCATATTCAGGCTTCTCAAAGTAGAAGAAGGCAGGCTATACCCCAATTGAAGGGTTCTTAACCTCAAGTAAGAACCATCTTCTACGTAGTAATCGTTGGAAGTACTGGTGGTAAATGAGGAGTAGCCGCTTTCCGTGCCAGGAGCCAATCTAGGAAGCAAGGCATCTGGATTTTCAGGAGACCAGCCATCGTTCAATACACGGGTACTTACACCGCCCACGAATACACGCATATCCGTAAAGTACTTGGTATAGTTGTACAATTCATTGCCTTGATTCCAAATAAAGAAGGCGCTCAAATCGAAGTTTTTGTAATTCAATCCGAGGTTGACACCAGCAATAAAGTCAGGGTGGGGATTACCGATGAAAGTACGGTCGTCATCATCAATTACGCCATTGGCATCCAGGTCTTTGTATCTCCAGCCACCGATAACGGCGCCATCCTGTTGGAGGGCATCAATGTCAGCCTGGCTTTCAAAGAAACCGTCGAGTTGGTAACCATAGAAAGAAGCGATAGGATGACCGGCTTGTGTACGAGATACGTTGTTCAAACGAGAAGCATTCTGTGTAAAGAAGGTTTCTGGATTGCCGTCAATGTCAATAACAGTATTTTTGTAGTGGGTAAAGGTCAAGGTGGCATCGTAGCTGAAATCAGAGCTGAATTTACCACGAGTGGTCAGAGATAGATCCACACCGCGGTTGCGCATTTTACCAATATTGATAAATGGCTGTGTAACAATAGGCTCCAATCCGTTACGGATACGCTGTACCAACAGGTCTTTGGTATCGTTGTTGAACCAACTGAAAGAGATGTCCACTTTGTAGTTGAACAAGCTCGCGTCAAAACCGACGTTCGTGGTTTCAGAAGTTTCCCACTTAGTAGCTGTAGATCCAACGCGCTGAGCGGTATAACCTTGAGCCAAGCTGGTTTGAGTTCTGGCAATATCGTAATTGGTGACCCCGATATTGGAGAAGAAGATCGAGTATTGGTTGTTCGGATCCACCACACGCTCGCTGCCCAATTGTCCCCATCCACCGCGGAATTTCAAGTCACTGATGAAAGAGACATTGTCCATAAATGCTTCTTCGGATACCCGCCAGCCCAAACCAAATGCAGGGAAAACAGCGTAGCGATTGTCAGCACCGAATTTGGATGATCCATCCCGGCGAATAGTACCATTGATCAGGTACTTGTCGGCAATGCTGTAATCCAAACGTGCAAATAGAGAAGCCAGTGTCTGATTGTAAATATTAGAACCAACAATGGGCAAAGCAGCCTGGTCGGTGTTCAAAGTAATGAAGTCTGGGTCTTCAAAGTCAAAGGTATTGGTGTTGACATCAGTACCATCACCAAAGGCTTTAATAGCTTCTGTTCCCAACAAAACACGGAGGTTATGGCTGCCAAAGTCCATGCTGTAGGTCATGGTATTGGTCCAAGTCCATGCGGTACTGTGAGAAAAGTTTTGGATATAACCCGTTGTACCTACGTTTTCAGAACGCTCATAAGTGCGGTAAGTGTAATCTTTGTACAGGAAGTTGCCGTAGTCGATACCGAAAGAAGATCTGAACACCAAATCTTTCACTGGTTCTAATTCGGCATATACATTACCAAAAACCTTCCAGTTGTTGCGTACGTCGTCTTTATTGCGGTACAATTGAGCAATTGGGCTGGTACCATTACCAGATTCGCCTACACCGTTACCGCCCCAGCCACCGGCGATGTCATAAACAGGAATGTAAGGCACCATACGGAAAGACTGTGCCCATCCACTTGCTTCACCGCGGTTGCCATCGCTCAAGAATTCTTCGTACAATACCTGCACATTTTCACCCAAACGCAACCAATTGGTCGCTTTGAATTGAGAATTCAAACGAATAGCATAGCGATCGTAGCCGGTATAGACCAGTACGCCTTCCTGGCTGAAATAATTCATACCAAGGGAGAAAGTCGCGTTTTCAGTACCGCCACTTGCTGTCACCTGATGGCTTTGTATGAAACCAGTTTGGGTTACTTCATCAAACCAGTTGGTACCTGGGCTAGTTTCCAGAATCTGGTAGATATTGCCGTAGTCGGCAATGGAGTAAAGGGCTGGATTAGCTGCCGGATCACTGGCAGAAACACCTCCTCTAAAGCTATTGCTAACAATGATCCTATCTGGAACTGTTGCCGTAGCCATCTGTCCAAAAACAGGATGCACAAAAGAAGGATCGTTGCTTCTTTTCAAATATTCTAGGTATTGCTCGGTGTTCAACAATTCAGGGAAAGTGCTTTCCGGAATCACTTCAGTACCCACATACCCATCATAGGTAAGTCGGATAGAACCAGCTGTACCTTGATTGGTCGTGATAATAACTACCCCTTGAGCGGCACGCGCACCATAGATGGAGGCAGCAGTAGCATCTTTCAACACCTGAATGGAGGCTATGTCCTGTGGGTTGATTTTGGAAGGATCGTCCGTAGGGACACCATCAATTACATAAAGCGGAGCGCTGTTTCCAAAAGAAGTAAAACCCCTAATCCGAACAGTAGCACCACCACCTGGCTGACCATTGTTGCTCACTACAACACCGGAAGCCCGGCCCTGAAGTGCAGTTGTCAGGTTGGCTGCAGGAGTAGTCAACATGTCTTCTGTATTGACAACCGAAACAGAGCCAATAATGTCTGCTTTCCTTTCAGAAGTATAGCCCGTTACGACAATCGCATCCAAAGCCACCCCTGAGTTGAGCTGGACACTGATGTTGGTTTGGCCATTTACTTCTACTTCCTGGGTCTGATAGCCCGTATAGGAAATTACTAAAACTGCATCACTGGCAGCGTTAACAGAGAAGACGCCATCAAAGTCTGTTACTGTTCCGGTACTTGTACCTTTAACAATTACAGTGGCACCGACTAGGGGGTCGCCCACATCGGCATCTACTACTGATCCGGTAACGTTAATGGCTTGCGCGAGCAAACTCCCTACGCCTAGAACCAGAATAAGACTAGTGACTAAAAGCTTGTGGCAAAGTTTCATCATGTTAAAATGTTTTTAATATTGTTTATAAAAATCAGGAAGACTCAGTAGTTGGTAATACCTGAGTTTTTGTTTATCTAAATATCACATAGTAATTTGGAATGAAGTAGTGCATAAACAAAAACTCATTGGTCTCCTTTTAACAATGATAGAAGACAGTTTTCAAAACTATCCGTTTTTAAATCCTCAATACTGGTCAATGGTTAGGAACACAACAAATAAATGATGCCACATCCGGGCAATGAAAATCATCAAACGGTCAGGAAAATGGTTTATGCAAATGATTGGTTCGTTGGAAAGCTGTAATTATTAAAGTGTCGCTTATGTTGAAAAACAATAAAAACAAGATAAAAAATGACAAGTATATATCCAGAAAAGACTTTGGATATATAAAACTGAAAATTAGGGCAACCCTGTGAAATATTTTTCTTGATATTAGATTTGAAAGTTGGGTAATGGGGTATGAAATGTTAAAAATACCTTTATTTTGTAATGGCAAAGTTACAAAAACAAATACGATTGCCAAACTTTGTGACAAAAAAATATTTTTGATCCTTTATTTTGATCATATAAAGTTTTTTACTTTTAGCCATCTTCAAAATAATTCCTTGTTATTCAATTTCAAACAAGATATGAGCAAATTTTTGTTGGTCATTGCGGTCTTATCGACCATTATCCTGCTAAACAGCTGTCAACCCGCTGATAACACTTTGTTTCAACTGATTCCCGCGCAAAAATCGGGACTGGAATTTCGGAATGATATTTTTGAAAACGATGATTACAACATCATCAAGGTAGAATATCTGTATAATGGAGGTGGCGTAGCCATTGCCGATTTTAATAAAGATGGCTTGAGTGATGTTTTTTTTACAGGAAATATGGTTAATAATAAATTATTCCTCAATACCGGTAATTTGAGGTTTAAAGATGTTTCGACTATTGCTCAAATAGAAGCGCCCGATCGCTGGAAATCTGGAGTAGCCGTAACGGATATCAACTTGGATGGTTGGCCTGATTTATACGTTTGTGCTTCCATCGCAGCCGAACCTGAGAAAAGGCGCAACATGCTTTTCGTACATCAGGGACTTAACGAACAAGGAATCCCTGTTTTTAATGATATGGCAGCGCAATATGGGATTGACGACTCGGGCTACAGCTCCAACGCCGCTTTTCTGGACTACGATAATGACGGTGATATGGACTTGTATGTGCTTACAAACGTCAAGCAATATGGCGTCCCTGTTGTTTATAAACCAAAGGTAAATGACGGAACAGCAGCCAATACCGATAAGCTTTATAGAAATAACGGAGATGGCACTTTTACCAATGTATCAGATGAGGCTGGTATTGTTTGTGAGGGGTATGGTCTTGGAATTGCTCTAATAGACATAAATAATGACGGTTGGACAGATATTTATATTGGGAATGATTACCTGACCAACGATGTTTTGTACGTCAACAAAGGCGGTAAGTTTGTGAATGAAATTGACACCTTTATCAAGCACCAATCCAAATTTTCCATGGGAGTCGATATTGCCGATATTAACAATGATGGCTATAGCGACATTACCACACTGGATATGCTACCGGAGAAAAACTTGAGAAAAAAGACTGTTATGGGCGATGCCGGATACATCACGTATATCAACAACATGCGCTATGGTTATACCCACCAATACTCCAGAAATATGCTGCAATTGAACAATGGAAATGGCACTTTCAGCGAAGTGGGGCAGTTGGCAGGTTTGCACGAAACAGAATGGAGTTGGTCGCCTCTATGGGCCGACTTCGACAACGACGGCGACCGGGATATTATGATTACCAATGGCTTTCCAAAAGATATTACCGACCGGGACTTTGTCAATTTCAGAACAAAAGTTGGGCCAGTAGCGACGGTGGACTATTTGCTGGACGAAGTGCCTTCGGTGAAAGTGCCCAACTATGCTTATCGCAACGATGGCGCGCTTTCTTTTACTGATGTTACAAAAGCCTGGGGCATGAATATCCCTTCCTTCTCCAATGGTGCTGCTTTCGCAGACCTGGACAATGACGGCGATCTCGACTATATAGTCAACAATATTGACGATGAGGCTTTTTTGTATAAAAATACCCTAAACGATGGTAAGGATAAAGCAGCCGTGAATCATTACTTAAGGATTCAGCTACAGGGTAGCCCTAAAAACCCATTTGGCATTGGCGCTAAGATCCGCATCGAAAGCGATGGACAGCAGCAGTTTTACGAGCATTCCATTTATAGGGGTTATATTTCGAGTGTTGAACCTATTGTCCATTTTGGCTTGGGCAGCAGCCAGAAAGTTGAGCGCTTGAGCATTACCTGGCCCGACGGCAAACAGCAAATGCTCCAAGATATTAGTGCAGACCAAGTGATCCTGATCAAGTATGAGGACGCTCAAAAGGTAGAGAACCCCACAGAAGCAAGTGTTGCAAGTACTTATTTTCAAGATGTGGCTGCAAAATTGGGCATTGATTACGCACAACCGGATTATGATTTCGTGGACTTTAACATACAAAGAACCATACCGCATAAATTTACCCAAAACAACCCTGGCTTGGCTGTCGGCGATGTCAATGGAGATGGCCTGGAAGATTTTGTCGTTGGCAGCTATGCTAAGGATCAGCCGCGTTTGTTCTTGCAGCAGCAAGACGGAACATTCAGTCAACTGACCCTCGAGAAACCGGATGAAAAGCAAGTGGATACTGGCTTGTTGTTATTCGATGCCGATCAGGACAATGATTTGGATCTTTACATCGTCAGCGGCGGGTTTCAGTATTCTGAGCAGTTCGGAAGTGAACATTACCAGGATCGTTTGTACAAAAATGACGGCAAAGGGCATTTTGCATTAGACGAAAGGGCACTTCCCGAAATGCGAAGCAGTGGTTCTTGCGTCCGGGCGACCGACTTTGACGGCGACGGCGATCTGGATTTGTTTGTTGGTGGCAGGGTGCAGCCACATGCCTATCCCTTTGCGCCCACGAGTTATTTGCTAGAAAATGAAAAAGGCCGATTCAGCGTAGCTACTGAAAAATGGGGCAAAGAGTTGGCGACTCTCGGCATGGTGACGGATGCCCTTTGGACCGATTATGACAACGACGGCACCATTGATCTGCTCGTTGCCGGAGAGTTTATGGCGGTACAAGTGTTTAAAAAACAAAATCAACAACTGATTAAGCAAAACCAGACAGGGCTTGAAAATTACAAAGGCTGGTGGAATAGCTTGATGGGTGCCGACTTGGACAAAGACGGCGACATGGATTACGTGGCAGGCAACTTAGGTAGGAACAATTTTTACAACATGTCGGAAGAGCATCCTTTGAAAGTGTTTGCCGGAGATTTTGATAACAACCAAAGCGTGGATGCGATTATGGCCTGCTATTTCCGAATGGAGGACGACGAGAAAAGGCTTTGTCCGGTACACTTTTGGGAAGATTTGGCCAAACAAAGCCCCCGTTTTCGGCAGCGATTTTCTTACTATCACCAGTATGGTATCGCTACCATCGATTCGATACTCACGCAGGAAGAGATCAACAATGCACTGGTGTTAGAGGCAACTTATGCGTATTCCAGTATTTTGGAAAACCAGGGTAATGGTCAATTTCTGGTGAAAAAGTTGCCATTAGCTGCCCAGGTTGCCCCTGTAAACGGCATTGCAACAGAGGATATCAATGGCGACGGCCATATCGACATCATGCTGATTGGAAACGAATACGGCAACGAAGTTTTTTCCGGCCTCTACGACGCCCTTTATGGCTTGGTGTTATTAGGCGATGGAAAAAACAATTTTGAAGCGGCAAGTTTAAAACAAAGCGGATTTTTAGTGCCCGGCGATGCCAAAGCATTGGCCAAACTGGCTACTTCGGATGGCTATATCTACCTGGCTACCCAAAACAAAGGCCCATTGAAAGTTTTTAAAAACCAAGACCAAAACACTGGTGATTTTTTCGACCCAGCTGAATCAGATGTGTTCGCCCAATTGACCTACAAAGATGGCACAAGTGCCAAAGTGGAATTTTATCACGGGAGCGGCTATTTGAGCCAAAGCACGCAACGGCTTTGGATTACTGATGAGGTGCAACAAATTCAGGTGAGCAACCGACAGGGTCAAAAACGAACCATTGCGAAATTCGGATCCAATCGGAAAGCCATATCGAGGTTTCAACAGTAGTTCGCTTGGTTCATTCTTAGCATTTACAGCACACTAGCCACATGAAGGGTCTATTTAAAGTCAGGAATCTGTTTTCGTTGTTTGTACTCGCAACGCTTGTATTTCAGTGCAACGACAAAGAAGAAAAGGGGAGGGTTGCCTTTCAAACATATTGCGGTAGTTGCCATATACCCCCATCACCTGGCGATTTGCCCAAGAAAATTTGGGAATCTTCCGTCCTTCCTGAAATGGGCGCTCGATTAGGTGTCGTTACGGAGGGTTATGATCCGCTGGCGGGCATTTCGCAGGCAGAGATCGGGGCGATCATACAGAAAAACTACTACCCGGATCAAGCTTTGATTGGTCAAAAAGATTGGCAAGCGCTACGCGATTTTGTGCTGAAACACGCTCCTGATTCATTGGCAGTGCCGCCAGCTTTGCCACTTAGCGATACTTTTTCCCAGTTCTCGGTACAAACCCTAAACATAGATCAGCGCAAAGGAGCCCTTACGACTTGTCTTGACTTTCACGATTCCTCAGAGCAGGTATTTATTGGAAATGGTTATGGCGAACTCTTCCTTTATGACGATAAGAAAGGGGCTGTACTCGTGCAACGTTCACCTTCGGCCATCTTGTCTTACACCGCCGGCACATCGCGCCATTTTCTATTGGAAGTTGGACAAATGACGCCTACAGAAGTGCCATCGGGAAGCCTTCACGAATGGGTAGCAGGTAAAAAAACTTTGCTGATCAATAAACTCCATCGCCCGGTGTACTTGCTTGCCCAAGATATGAATAGTGATGGCCGGGAAGAAATTTTGATTGCAGAATATGGCAATTTCTCAGGTCAGCTTTCGCTGGTACAACAACAGCCTGATGGTCGGTGGTACAAAGAAAGCCTGTTGAATGTACCTGGTATTTTGCGTGTCATAGCAGAAGATATGGATCAGGATGGCCGACTCGATCTGGTTTTAATGGCGGCTCAGGGCGATGAGGGCATTTATATTTTGTACCAAAAAAGCGACCTTCACTTTCAACAACATAAAGTGCTGCGCTTTAATCCTTTGTATGGATCCAGTTGGTTTGAACTGGTGGATATCAATGGCGATGGCCAGCAAGATATTATTACAGCAAGCGGGGATAACGCCGATTTTTCCTATACCACCAAGCCCTATCACGGTGTTCGCATTTACCTCAACGATGGGGAGAATGGCTTTGCAGAGCACTATTTTTTAGCCATTCCCGGCGCTACCCAGGTCGTAGCAAGTGATTTCGACCAGGATGGTGATATAGATATTGGTGTGGGCTGCTTTTTTCCGGATTATGAACGGCAGGCGCTCTCATTTGTCTATTTGGAAAATACCAGCAGTAGCAATTTTTCGTTTCGACCCCAAACCTTTACAGAAGCATTAGCCGGCAGGTGGCTTCTCATAAAAAACATAGATTACGACCGGGACGGTGATGAAGATATTTTAATGGGCGCATTTTCCTATTCGATTACTCCCGCGCCGCCCGCTTTGGCTGAGCAATGGAAAAATGGGGATGTGGATGTGGCGATCTTAAAAAATCGCCTTCGTTGATAAACCCTAATACCCGCAACCAATATTAGGTTGTTCAATTTTCGCCCCACACTTTCAAAGCCGTATTCACCACCAACTCCAGTTTTCGCCATTGATCGTCGTGGCTCAGGTCATTGTCGTGGTGGGTGGACGAAAAGCCACATTGGGGGCTGATGTACAGGTTTTCAATGGGTATATAAAGCGGTTTCTTGCATGGTGGGGCGTTTGCCCGATTTAAAATATCGGGCAAACGCCTCTTCCCGTTCCGGTCGGTAAAAATCATGCGGCTGTTGACAGGAACTCCGCATACGTGTGTATATCAATAGCGAGATATTGATGTTGGATGAAAACTTGGGCATAGGAGCTGTTTATTCACTTACGTAGTGTGCAAAAAATTACTTCCCGATTTATTGAAGTCCTTACCCTAGCGGACACACTTAAAATGAAGCGTTTAGCCCGCTAGGGTAAGGACAAATCGGGAACTTAATTTTTCTGCGTTACTTAAATCCGATCTCAGACAAAGCTTGATGGCTGATTTTAATGGCCTCCATCGGGGTTTGGTCAAAAGTCGCATCTTGTTCCACAAAGTAGTATTCCATGCCAGATAAGTCTTTGTGTTCCAATATTTTGGCGAAATCAATGTTTCCAGTGCCTACAGGAGCAAAACGGCCCTGGTCGTCCATGTCTTTGACGTGCCAAGCCTTGAAACGCCCCGGTGCTTTGTTGAAATAGGCAACAGGATCGGCGCCTGCTTTGGTGGCCCAGTACAAATCAATCTCAAAATTGAGGTGTTTGGGATCAGAGTGTTCGATAAAATAATCCATCGGCACAATGCCCTTGGCGTTTTTTTCAAACTCAAAATTATGGTTGTGGTATAGGCATTGTAACCCCGCTGCGGTGCATTTTTCCGCAATGGTGTTGATGATGTTGGAAACAGTTTCCACTTCATCACTCATACTCAAGGTATTGGTTTTACCATCGTATTTGAAATGCCCCATAGGCGGTATGGGAATGACAAAGTATTTGAAACCCACTTCTTTATCGGCGGCAATCATGGCATCGGCGTTGTCTAAAGTGACATCGCCATGATGCGAACTAACGGGCTCTAGCCCTAGCTCGTTGAGGTAGTTTTTAAACTCGGTAGGCGTCATACCGTAGTATTTTCCATCGGCATAGCCTGCCGCCTCGACGTATTTATAGCCGGTAGCCGCCACCTCCCGAAGCATTTCTTTGGGATTTTTGGCCAATGTGTCTCTTATGGTATAAAGGGCTAGACCTCCAAATGCAGTGGATGAGGTACTCATGGTTTGTTCCGTATTGGTACTTTCTTCCTGTGTAGAACCTGTGTTTTTGCAGGAAGATAAGTGAAGTAAGAAAAGGGCAAAAAAGCAAGAATACAATAAATGGCTGTTCATAAAAGGGTGCTTATTAATGATGAAAAATTTCGCCAGGAAAAATAGTATAATTTTAGCTCTTTGAAAAATGATTTGGGTGGTTCACCTTGAAGGCATTGCCATATTGTCACTTAGGATAACTTCGGTGTCAAAAATAATCATTAGACAAGAATAGAGTGCCGTCGCGATCTGACCTGAAACTACTCAGCGGACTTTTTCAGACTTGCACCAACCGTTAGCATGCTAAAACATTGTTTTGAATACGCCCATTCAAAAAACCCGCAACATTAGCTACTGTAATATCCATGAGCCGCTGCCTGGCCGCTGCACTGGCCCAAGCGATGTGTGGGGTGATGAGGCAATTAGGGGCTTCGAATAATATATTGCCCTCTTTTGGGGGTTCGGTAGAGAGTACATCCAAAGCAGCGGCAGCAATTACCCTGTTTTCCAAGGCCCATTTCAAATCCGCCTCATGGATCAAGCCACCGCGTGCTGTATTGATCAAAATGGCACTTGGTTTCATCAGCGATAGTCTTTGTCGGTTGACCAAGTGCTGATTATCGGCAGATAAGGGAGCGTGCAGGGAAAGTACGTCGCTTAGGCGAAATAGGTCTTCCAGGTTTACCCATTGGATAGGGGAGAGGTCTTGTTCTGGATGCCGGGTATGGGCAATAACATGCATGCCAAAAGCTAAGGCAATTTTAGCTACAGCTTGGCCAATTTGCCCAAGGCCATAAATGCCAAATGTCTTTCCAGCCAGTTCTGGTATGGTATCCAGATAATAGCAAAAATCACGGCTTTTGGCCCATTGCCCCTCTTGTACACTTTGATGGTAATCCGATACTTGGTTGGTCCATTGCAGCAGCAGGGAGAATACATGCTGAGCCACGGAAGCAGCGCCATAGCCTACTGCATTACAGACGGGTATCTGCCTGCTTCTAGCGGCCTCCAGGTCAATATTGTTGTAGCCGGTTGCGGTGACACAAATGCAGCGCAGTTGGGGCAATTGGGCTATTTCTTTTTTCCCAAGTACCAATTTATTGACCACAAGCACATCTGCATCAATTGCCCGTGCAATAACTGCATCAGGCGGGGTATGATCATATAAACTCAACTGCCCGAGCGATTCGAGCTGGCTCCAACTCAAATCACCCGGGTTGAGGGTATAACCGTCCAGAACCGCGATACGGAGTTTGGATTTTTCCATCAATCAGCTATGGTTTCAAACGCAGTATCTTGTAAAGGTATCAAATTGGATGGAATGATACCAACAATATAGCTGACATTTTAACCCATAGGGACAAAAGCTGCTGCTTCCCACTTGGCCATATCTTCATAAGTTTGCCAGCGCAAGTTGACGATTTCCTGGGCCAGATTCATCAATCTTTCGGCTTCTTGCGGCGCCGTTTGTTTGAGCACCCTATAGCGCAGTTCGTTGTAAGCATAATCCGCCAAGTGTTTAGATGGCCGGGGCGAATCCAGGACAAAAGGATTCTTACCTGCCATGCGCAGCGTTGGATTGTAGCGTATCAGTGGCCAATAAGCACTTTCTACTGCCAGTTTTTGCTGATTCATGCCTTTTTCCATATCAATGCCGTGGGCAATGCAATGGCTGTAGGCCAAAATAAGAGAAGGCCCCGGATAGGCTTCTGCTTCGCGCATGGCCAATAAGGTTTGTTGGGGGTTGGCACCCATAGCCACTTGTGCCACATACACATTACCATAGGAAATGGCTTGCATAGCCAGGTCTTTTTTTCCAACCCGTTTTCCTGCTGCCGCAAATTTAGCCGTAGCAGCCGTTGGCGTTGCCTTTGACATTTGGCCACCTGTATTGGAATAGACTTCTGTATCAAGTACCAGAATATTGACGTTTTTGCCACTGGCCAATGCATGGTCAACGCCCGATGATCCGATGTCGTAAGCCCAGCCGTCGCCACCTACCAGCCAGATGCTGCGCCGGAGGAG
Source organism: uncultured Saprospirales bacterium (assembly GCA_937864265.1). Classification (GTDB taxonomy): domain Bacteria; phylum Bacteroidota; class Bacteroidia; order Chitinophagales; family Saprospiraceae; genus CALMIR01. The sequence continues at coordinate 62,243 of CALMIR010000017.1, forward strand.
GTGATCGGCTACAGAAAGCAATTGTCGGGCTTTGGGTTCATCCAGTTTCAACAGCAAGGTTTTCAAGCGAGCAATCCGGTAGCGTTGATCGACCAGTTCAGATTCGAGTATTTGCGGGGTCTTCAGTATATCATCCACCAACTCGGCATCCAGTTTGTCGTGCAATTCGGCTACTAAGCGTAGAGCTGTTTCCGTTTGTTTGTCCACACTGACGCGCATACCCAGTCCAAATTCGGCATTATCCTCAAAAAGGGAATTGGACCAGGCCGGGCCTTTTCCTTCTTTATTGGTCGTCCAGGGCGTAGTAGGCTGATTGCCGCCATAGATGGAAGAACAACCTGTGGCGTTGGCTACAATAAGCCGATCGCCAAACAGCTGGGATAAAAGCCGCACATAAGGCGTTTCACCGCAACCAGCACAAGCACCGGAAAATTCAAACAAAGGCTCCAGAAATTGTGCGCCACGCACCAGCGAAAAGTCAATTTTAGATCGGTCGTTCCAAGGGATGGCCTCAAAATACTCGATGTTTTCTTTTTCTGCTTCCAGGATCGGCACTTTATCGGTCATGTTGATGGCTTTCATGCCCGGGTTTTCAGGAACTTCCACGGGGCAAGCTTCGACACAAAGGTTGCAGGATGTACAATCTTCCAAATAAATTTGCAAAGTGTAGCGGGTCTCCGGAAAACCTTTGGCATTGATCGGAGCTGACTTAAAGCCCTCGGGGGCGTTTTTCAAGAAATTTTTATTGTAAAACTTGGCCCTGATTACGCTGTGAGGGCAAACAAAACTGCAATTGCCGCATTGGATGCAATGGTCTGCTTCCCAAGCTGGAACCCGGTCAGCGATGTTGCGTTTTTCCCACTGCGTAGTACCAGTGGGGTAGGTACCGTCATTGGGCAACTTACTAACCGGTAGCTGATCGCCCAAACCCTTCATCATCATAGCGGTTACTTGATGTACAAACGCAGGGGCTTGCTCCGGCACAGCAGCCAACATAACCCTTTCATTGCTCACTTGTTCCGGCACATTCACCTCATACAAGTGTTCAAGGGTCGCATCAACGGCTTGGAAGTTTTTCTCAATAACCGCTTTACCTTTTTTGAAATAAGTTTTCTCAATGGATTTTTTGATCCGGGCAATGGCTTCTTCGCGAGGAAGAACACCGGCAAGGGCAAAAAAGCAGACTTGCATGATGGTATTGATGCGTTGCCCCATACCTGCTTCTAAAGCTACTTTGGAGGCATCAATGACGTACAATTTCAAGCCCTTACTTAATATTTGTCCTTGTACTTCGCCTGGCAGTTCGTCCCAGACCTCTTCAGGAGCGTACGGGCTATTTAGCAGCAATACAGCGCCTTTTTTGGCGTAAGCCAACATCTCTACTTTGTCAATAAAATTAAATTTATGGCAAGCGATGAAATCGGCTTTTTTAATCAAGTAAGGAGCGCGGATTGGATTTTGTCCAAAGCGCAGGTGTGACACCGTTTGAGCGCCCGATTTTTTAGAATCATACACGAAATAGCCCTGTACTTTGAGGTCGGTTTCTTCCCCTATGATTTTGATGCTGTTTTTGTTGGCGCCCACGGTACCATCAGCACCCAGTCCGAAAAACAAGGCCTGTGTCATCGTTTTGTCCACCAATTCAAAATCAGCGTCGTAGTCCAAGCTCGTGTGGCTCACATCGTCGGTGATACCTATCGTAAAATGGTTTTTAGGCTGCTCTTTTTTCAGCTCCTCAAAAATGCCGACCACCATAGCTGGAGTAAATTCCTTAGAGGACAATCCGTAACGCCCTCCGATTACTTTGGGTAAGGATACTAGTGTGCCTTTTTGAAACGCTTCGACCAAACAAGCCAAAATATCCTGATACAGCGGTTCTCCGGCAGCACCGGGTTCTTTCGTGCGATCCAATATCGCTATTTTTTGGGTGGTTTTGGGTAAGGCATTTAATAAATGCTGGAGTGAAAAAGGTCGGAATAATCTGACCTGAACAACGCCTACTTTTTCTCCTTTTTCTGATAAATAATGGGCGGTTTCGGCTGCAGTCTGAGCGCCGGATCCCATTAAAATAATGACGCGCTCGGCATCTGGAGCGCCGGAGTATTCAAAAAGCTGGTATGCCCGGCCTGTCCATTGCTCAAATTGCAGCATGGTCTTTTCTACGATCTCCGGTGTTTGAGCGTAAAATGGGTTTACCGTTTCACGTGCTTGAAAATAGACATCCGGATTTTGAGCTGTACCCCTTACAACTGGTTTGTCCGGACTTAATGCGCGTTCCCGGTGTGCAAAAACCAACTCATCGGGTACCATAGCATGAATTACTTCGTCCGAGATCAGTTCTATTTTATTGATTTCATGCGAGGTGCGAAAGCCGTCGAAAAAATGCATAAAAGGCAAACGGGACTGCAAGCTGGCAGCTTGTGCGATCAGCGCCATATCATGGGCTTCCTGTACAGAAGACGAGGCCAGCATGGCAAAACCAGTTGTTCGTGCCGCCATCACGTCGCTGTGGTCGCCAAAAATGGATAAGGCTTGAGCTGCCAGTGATCGGGCTGCTACATGGAAGACACTACAAGTCAGCTCGCCGGCTATTTTATACATATTAGGCAGCATCAGCATCAGGCCCTGCGATGCGGTAAAAGTTGTGGTCAAAGCTCCGGTTTGAAGTGCGCCATGCACAGCTCCGGCTGCGCCGCCTTCACTTTGCATCACTACCACCTCTGGTCGGTTGCCCCAAATATTGCGCACATCTTTGGCTACCCATTCATCTGCCAATTCGGCCATAGGGGAAGAAGGGGTTATGGGATAAATGGCACATACTTCATTGACGCGATAGGCGATATAAGCCGTAGCTTCATTGCCGTCCATGACGGCTATCTTCGATGTTTTTTTATTTGGATACATGGTATTCATGATTCATGCTTCATTAAAATGCGAAGCCCTTTATTTCAAAGGTCTTGGTTTTTGCTTTCCTCCACCATTTCAATGGCGTGGCAGGGACACTGTTCGTAGCAGACGGCGCAACCGGTGCATAGGTCGTAATTGAATTCATAGCGATTGCCTTTGCCGAGTTTGATAACAGCGCCCTCCGGGCATGCACCATAACAGCCATCGCATTCAAAGCAATTGCCGCAGGACAAACAGCGCATCGCTTCGTATTTGGCTGCTTCTTCGTTTAGCCCGGCTACTACTTCTGAAAAGTCCTTTGTGCGGAGCGCTACTTGCAGTTCGTCCTGCTCGCTCTTAGGTGCATGGGTTTTGTACCAAACATGTAGGCGCTCATAGCCCACAACAGGGTGTTTATCAGTTGCTTGATAAGTGGTATCTCGCAAATAGGCATCAATATATCGGGCTGCTTTTTTACCGTGTCCTACAGCTATGGCAACCGTACGTTCTCCCGGCACCATATCACCTCCAGCAAAAATACCTTCGTGCCCGGTCATCATCTGGTGGTTGACTTTTACGGTGCCATCCCAATCAAATTCTATTCCCGACACCTGTTTTAGAAATGCAGTATCTGTATCCTGTCCCAATGCCAAAATCAAGGCATCGGCCTCAAGCGTTTCAAATTGGCCAGTGCCTTCCGGCCTGCCTTTTTCATTGACCCGCATCACTTCCACGGTAAACGTAGTGGCATCAATTTCTTTGATGGTGCGCAGCCAGTTGATTTTTACACCTTCTGCCAGCGCTTCGTCGGCTTCAAATGTATGAGCGGGCATGTGATCCCGGTCGCGGCGGTAGATGATTAGCGGTTCATAGCCGAGGCGTTTAGCTACCCTGGCAGCATCCATTGCGGTATTGCCCCCGCCATAAACAGCTACGCGGCGACCCAATTTAGGGGCGTTTCCAGTTTCTACATCTTTTAGAAAAGAAACGGCATCCAGAATCTGTCCGGCATCCCGGTTGGGAATGTCAATTTTTTTGGAAATATGAGCGCCCACCGCTATGAATACGGCATCGAAGCGACCTTTTTCCTTTTCGCTTAGTACATCATCTACCTTATGGTTGTAAACGAAGTGAACCCCCATATCGGCAATACGCTGTGCTTCCGCCTCCAGTACTGGCCGGGGAAGGCGGTAAGGCGGTATGCCAAAATGCATCATGCCTCCTGCCACTGGACCAGCTTCATGTACTTCTACTTCATGCCCCATGCGGCGCAGGTGATAGGCTGCCGATAGGCCACTGGGGCCAGCGCCTATGACCAGCACTTTTTTAGCAGAGAAGGACGTGGGCAATTGGAAAGGCCAGCCTTTTTCCAATGCCAGATCGCCCAGAAAGCGTTCTACGGCATGGATGCTCACCGGGCTGTCAATGAATGAGCGATTGCAATGGTCTTCACAGGGATGGTAGCATACCCGGCCATGTACGGCAGGTAGCGGGTTGTTTTCTACCAACTTGCGCCAGGCGGCCTCGTAATGGCCATCCATGGCCAAACCTAACCATGCCTGAATATTCTCTCCTGCGGGGCAGGCGTTATTGCAAGGTGGTAAAAAATCCTGGTATATCGGATAACGTGACCGCAGGGCCCCGGTGCCTTGAAAATGATCTTTGAGATTGGGGCTGTGGGTAATGTCCTTTTTTGTTTGGAGCATGACGCGAGATTTTCTTTAAGGAAAATACGCCGTTATAGCCCTGATGACTTAAAATAGACAAGCAGTACACCTGATTGAAAGCTGACAGGCTTAAAACGGTGCCTTAAAGCTAAGGGCAACCCATAAGCAGGAAAGTGATTAAAAGCAACCGAGGAGGATGATATTTGTCAGGTTATGACAATTGAGTGCGGGTATTGATAGGAGGGGATAAAAGGAGACCTGTTAGAGCTCAAAAAGCGCTAACAGGTCTTTCAAGTCAATATTCGTCATCATTAAAGAGGAAATCCTCTTTCCGTGGGTATTCCGGCCATATTTCTTCTATGCCTTCGTAAATCTCCCCTTCGTCTTCCATGTCCTGGAGGTTTTCAATGACCTCTAAAGGTGCGCCAGAACGAATGGCATAATCGATCAGTTCATCACGGGTAGCGGGCCAAGGAGCATCTTCCAAGTGATAGGCCAGTTCCAAAGTCCAATACATATATTAGATGATTTAAAGTTTGCAAATAATAAAAATAGATGCTATATATTTCTTAATCGCTGTTTTTTGCAGAAAGTTCTTTTTTGCAGGTAAAAAACATCAAAATGTGTTCAGCATCTTTGATTCAAATTGCCTGTTAATTTTCGGCAAAAGTAAAAAAATATTCTATTTTTTTATGCGCTAACAGAAAATCTTAGAAAAACCTTTTCTTTCTTTCTATTTTTTTAAATAATCGGCTGATATACAGTTATTTGTATTTTTTAATGATTTCAAATGGCTGATCTTCATAGCCTTTTGGGATAGAACCAACCTCCGAAGAATTGACCGGGCCGGTCGGATCGCATACGTAGTAGGCTTTTCCTTGGTAAAAAATAGCTCCTTCGCGGGTTTGGGGGAGTGCGACAGCCACGGTAAGATGGTCGGGGTAAGCCAAAACTATCATCGGCAGGTTGAGCATTTCTTTAACTAAATAGTAGAAAACTACGGAGCGATCTTCGCAGTCAGAATAAGGATGTAAAAAAACTTCATCTGGAATCATGGGTTTGCTTCTGCCAAAGCACTGCTTATCTTCCTGGTATTTGAAGGCAGATCTGGTGAATGAAGCAATTATTTCAATTGATTCCCATTCGTTTTTGCCCAGCAATATTTTCCTCAGTTGCGGTTCAAGAGAAGCGGCCAGTGTTTTGGATATGGGGGCATCAAAGTATTGTGATTCAGCTATGAGGGGATAGTTGAACATGTAATCTTTGATGCCTTCATCGACTTGCAGGCTTAATTTATGCACTTGTTGCCGAAAGGAAAACTCTAGATTTTTTTCCTTGATTTTAGGCTTGAGGGCTGGCAAGTCATGGATGGCAAAGGAAAAAGAATGGCCATCCGTATTGGGGGTGAAATTGAGCAAGTAAAGCGCTTTTTGGAAAGCGGTGGAATCAAAAATGCGGCTCAAATTGACAAATTGCTTGCCAGCGTCACTGATAATCGGGGCCTCAAAAATATCGTCGTTGGTGTAAACGTATAGATAGACCTCTTCGTCGAAATAAGCAAGTCGCGTATCATAACCTGACTGCGCCATCAAGAACCAGCAAAACAACTCTTTGGTGTTTTGAGCTTTGCCTTGGAGCAATTGCTCCGTGCTATTGACCATCAATTGATAATAGAACCAATCATTTAATTGCAGGACATTTTTGGATTGCCGCAGGCTTTTGAGCAGGTGGCTGTAGTTGTTGCCAGCAAGTGTTTTAAAAAACTGAACTAACCCCTTCTCAGAAATGGTGGGGTCTTTAAAATCAAGCAGTTCCGGGCTATAGGATAATTTTATTCTTTCCGTGTAGAACGGTACAATGACCTCCTTTACCGTTTCCTGCGCTTTTCCGGAAAAAAAGCACAGTAAAAGGCAGGGAACGAGTGCAAATCTGGACATATTCAAGTGGGGGTTTAGTCTATCCGGATCAAATGATCAACATGGCGTCACCATAACTAAAAAAGCGGTATTTTTCTTTGATAGCCGCTTCATAGGCCTCCATCACCAAGTCAAAACCACCAAACGCACAGATCATGATCAGCAGGCTGGACTTTGGCAAGTGAAAATTGGTGATCATCGCATTGGCGATATGGAAATCAAAAGGCGGATAAATGAATAAGTTGGTCCAGCCTTCCGCCGCTTTCAACATACCTTCTGCCGATACAGCTGATTCTATTGAACGCATCGAAGTCGTACCGACCGAGCAGATTTTTGTGCGGGCTTCTTTTGCCTTATTGACCGTATTAGCTGCCTTTTCAGAAACCCGGAAATATTCTGCGTCCATTTTGTGTTTCGACAAGTCTTCCACGTCTATGCTTCTGAAAGTACCTAGCCCTACATGTAGCGTCAATTCAGCAAAATTCACCCCCTTAATTTCCAAACGCTTCAACAGCTCTCGGCTGAAGTGCAAACCAGCAGTTGGCGCTGCTACGGCACCTATTTCTTTGGCATATACGGTTTGATAGCGTTCCCTATCAATATCCTGGGCTTCGCGGGTAATGTATTTGGGCAGGGGCGTATTGCCCAGGAAGTCTAAGTCTTTGCGAAAATCTTCTTCGCTGCCGTCGTACAGAAAACGTATGGTGCGCCCTCTGGAAGTCGTGTTGTCCACAACTTCTGCTACTAAGATATCGTTATCGTTTTCATCGCAGAAATACAACTTATTGCCCACCCGGATCTTGCGAGCCGGATCGACCAAAACATCCCAAAGTCGGGCGTCTGAGTTGAGCTCTCTCAGTAAAAACACTTCAATTTGTGCACCCGTTTTTTCCTTTTTCCCATACATACGGGCAGGAAAAACCTTGGTATTGTTGAAAATCATAACATCCCCATCATCAAAATAATCAAGGGTATCTTTAAAAATTTTATGCTCTATTTTACCGCTGTCTTTGTGTACAACCATCAATCGAGACTCATCACGATTGTCTGCTGGAAATTGTGCGATTAATTCCTTGGGTAATTCAAAGTCAAATTGTGACAACTTAGTCCTCATGTAAATTCGCTTTTTCGGATTACGGTGCGCAAAGATAGGGAATTATACCCCAGAACGCGCAATATAAAATAAAAGATAATTGGTTCTTTGATAAATCATATGATAAGAGCAAAAGACTTCGTTAAAAATCATTGCTCCTTACCTTCGTCCAGCTTTCCGCTTGTTTTTCTCCAACCCGGTTTGTTAAAGAAAGTGATACCTCCAGTCGTTTAGCGGGTACTATCTGTGACATATCTTAAAGCCAGGAGTATATCCTGTGGCTTTTTGCTTTTTTCAATCATTTCATCTATGATCAATAATTCCAGAAAATGATCCTTAGGGTTAAACGATTCCGTGAAAGTTGGGTTGAAATAAAATTGCAAATCATCAAAAATAGAACATCGCATCAGATGATACTCCTCCTGCCTGGGATCGAATACCGTAATTAAGAAGGTATGCGGGTTTTCCAACTGAGAACACACCAGAAGTACAGGGTAATCCAAGTAAGGCGCATGCCAAAATCCAAATAAATTGGCCTCAAATAAAGGATAATATTTTTTTACGCAAGGGGAATGGTTTAGGTTCAGGTAGTGGCACATTTCTTGCAAATGACGATCCATTTTTAACATGGGCACGTCTTCTGACTTGACCTGACTAGGAAATGGCGCCCAATCGTCGTTTCTCAAAAGATAAGATTCCACCTTTCCTATCCGCATTTTGTAGTCAAAGCGTGGATAGCCAGGAACAATATAACCTGGATAGTAGTATTGAAATCCGTTGCTGCGACCAAATTCAATTTCCATCAGCATGGTATAAAAGCCCAAGCTATCATTTTTGTAGGCAGGGTCGTAAATGCCCATAATGCTGGCTATGCTTTGCTGCCCCAAGTCGAAGTAGCTCAATGCAACCAGCTTGCCACCGTCTTTGATGATACACTGCCAGGTATTGAAAATGTTCTTTTCATCACCATCGTAAAGGGCATCCCTGAGTGAAGGGGCTAATAAGCCAGGAAATTGTTTGCGATAGCGCTGGTAAAGGTTTTCTTGTTCTTTATCCGGTTGTTGGTGGTTAAAAGGGCTATAGCTGATTTCAAGGCGGCTATTTCGACGCATGAGCTTTCGATGCCGTTTGCTTGATGCATGTTTGTCTAAGGGCAAGCGAATCCAAAGCGCTGAAAAAAAAGTATGGCCAAAGCATAAAAAGTGGGTCGTAAAAATAGACTGCCCCATACGATACCATCCTTTTGAAAGGTACTCGTCCAACTCGTCGGCGTCGAGCTTTTCCGGGTATCGTTTTTCGGCAAACATGTTACGGCTGTTGGTGATGCTGTTGGTTGCAAAGGTGCAAAAATAAATAAAAATACGTCGAATACTGCCCATCTGGCCAAATTGTGGGCTATAAAATTGAAACTAATCTTGTTTCGACAATCTAAATTTATAATTCAAGCAGGTAATAGGTTTCACATGAACTATGACCCGTACATCCAAGTGCGTTTGGCATCTGTTGGAATCCCATTTTTTGGTAGAGCTTATTGGCCTGTTCCATTCTGTGGATGGTCTCTAGGTAACAAAAGCGATAACCCATGCTTCGTGCAGCATCTAGACAGTGCAAAACGAACTTTTTGCCCCAGCCTTGCCCCCGTGTTTCGGGAAGAAAGTACATCTTTTTCAATTCGCAAGTATCCTTGTCTCCGCCTGCGAGTGGCCCAATGCCACCACAACCCAAAATATGGTCACCGGCGGCCAATACAAAAAAGGCTGCATTGTCCGAATGATAGGCTTCATACATTTCATCTACTTCCGGGTCGAGAATGGAATAGCCTTCACCTACCGCGCCAAATTCGGTCATAACCTGGCGAATAATGAAAGCTACCTGACTATTGTCGCTTTTCAGTATGGGGCGTATCAAACACGATTCTTTTGGGAGGCCAATTTGCATAAATAGTCCTTATAAAGTGTCTAAGATCTTTTTACAAATACAGGCAATATGAGCTGAAATAACCCCATTTTGAACAGACAAAGCTTTAGTGTTCGCCGACTGAACTGGATGCTTGTGGCGTATCCTGTTGTTTTTCAGAAGTGGGATCGTCTTGCTGTTTGGGCGGCGTAGTAGCGTCCGTGTTCTCCTTTTTTTCCTCTTTATCGTCTTTTTGTTTCTCTTGCTTTAGCTTTTCGTAAGATTCTTTATTGTATTCAGCGCTGATGACCGATTCATTGGTTCTTACGGACTCTAACATTTCATCAGAATCAATTAAGGTATCGTCATAATAGACCACCCAATAGTTGCCATTATCTGAAAATCGCCGATCGACCAGCATATCGTAATCGGAAAACTCAAGTACCCATTCTTCCGGGTCAACAGCTTCTTCCAATTCTACGATAAATTCATTGGGAATAATATCATCGGTTTGCTTTTCTGATGGAGGCTCTTTCAATTCCCAGCCTTCAGAATTGGCGATTTGATCCATCAGGCTTTCCAGCCACTTGACGGCGTTGGGGCGTACCTCTTTTCCTGATACTGTTTTTTTCTTAGAACCATCGTAAATGGTAATGGACACGCTTTGCATATCGGGAATATCGCCTTGATAAACATCTCTGTATTGCCAAAGGTTGGCGCGTTCAAATTCACGGGTCAATCGCTCCAATTGATCTTTGTCCAGTTTTTTAACGTACAAACCCAGTCGGTCGGTATTGCGCTCACCTCGATAGGTGGCCAGGCCTTTTTCGTAAATAGTAAGGGTGAAAACCGGACAGCGCCCGTAGCAGGGGCCTTTACTCATTTCGAACAGTTTGTCTTTTTCGCCTGAAGTCAAAGCGCTGTAGCTGCTTGATGCGCAACCGGTACTCAGAAAGGCGAATGCTGCCAAACAAACAGTGATATACCCTGTTGCCAAGGTCTTGAAAAGATGATAATTACTCATCAGGTAATGGTTTGGTTTAAGCAGTGGATTGTAGTATGTGATTGACTATTCAGCAATAATAAGCTTTTTAGTCATTATTTTTTCAGGATATTCAAGGATCAGGAAAAATAAACCGGCATTCAGAGAGCAGCCATTCAAATGAACAATGCCATCTCCACTTCCTTTTTCTTCCCATACTAAACGGCCTGAAACATCAAAAATTGCAATTTTTAACGGGTCTTTTTCCGGGATAAAAAGCCGGATTTCATTTCGAGTAGGGTTTCCCAAAATTTGAAAATCTTCCTGCTCTTCTTCAAAAAAGCTACTAACAGGCTCGCAGCTACCATCTAGTAAACCAGCTCTCAGTCCACCCAAGGTGGCATTAATAAGGGCTTGCTGTCCAAGCGAAAACATAGCCATACAAGCATCATTGGTATAGTTCATGAAATTCATAAACATATCGGCACTCCCACAAGAGAAGCTAGGATGCGTCGGACACTCATTGAAATAGGTGTACTGCTGCTTGGGCGTGTCATTCACCCCGTCGTCGTCCTGACAAAGGTTATTTCCACTACCATCTCCCCAAAGGTGCCGCAAATTGAAATAATGTCCTATTTCATGGGTGAGCGTGCGCCCAAGGTGATAAGGCATACTGACGCTACCTAATGTTCCCACATACTCTGGCGCAATAAAAACGCCATCCTCCGCCGGGTTGCTTTGAATAACGTCGGGGTAAGTCGCATCACCCGCTGCTCCATCCGATCGGCCACTGATCCAGATATTGAGGTAATGCATTGGATCAATGGCATCATGACCACCCAAGTGTTGGTAGCAGACCCTCCTTTTGGACACACCAGCATCGTTGGTAAATTGATTGCCTATACCACTGATATTACTCTGCCTGCGCGTGATGGCGGTGAGGCAAAAGCTGATCTCCAAATTGGCGATCAGGTGATCGAAAATGGCAGGTACGTTTGTGGTTTCATTATTTTCAGCGTTAAAGTCCCGGTTTAACACCTCTATCTGCGACATAATCTGGGCATCAGAGATGTTTTCTGAAGCATTATACCACACGACGTGAACAATGACAGGAATCGTCACCGGGGAACGCGGTATGGTATAATCGTATGCCCCCCCAACTTGCTCCACTTCAATAGTGCTATTGTAGTGTTGGTTGATCAGAGGAGCCTGGCAAGGCATCTGAGAAAAGCTCTTAGAAAGGAGCGCGTAACACGAAATGATCAAATAGATTTTTCGCATAACTCATTTTAGACAGCTGCGTCACTTTAATAAAACAGCGCTACTGCCTGCTGTGTTTTTCCAAATAACGCACACGCCAGTAAAAGTTACAGTTCTTTGTACGCTCTTGCCGAAATCAAGCGAAAAGGAAAATTAACGACCTGTACCCAAAAACTCGTAAAGTTTATCGAGGTTGGGGGATAAAATGACTTCGATTCGCCGATTTTTAGCTTTATTTTCAGACGTATTATTGGCCACTATAGGTACAAATTCTCCTCGGCCTGCGGCTGTGATTTGTTCGGGGTTGATGCCTGAGCTAGTCAGTACGTTCACTACAGCTACTGCCCGGTCAACGCTGAGTTTCCAATTGGCAGTGGCATCTCCATCGGAGTCGGTATGGCCTTCCACGACAATATCCAAATCGGGTTTAGAGCTTAAGGATTGTGCCAGTTGTTGCAGGGCGCGCTTGCCTTCAGCATCAATGCGGGTACTGCCGCTCGGAAATAGTAGCCTTTGGCTTAAGGACAAATAGAGTCGGCCACCGCGCTCAGATATGGACAGATCCGATTGGGAAAAATTGAGCAGCATCTCATTCAGTTGGACCCTAATTTGCTGCATATCGTCTTCGCGCAAGCTCAGCATATCTTCCAGTTCTTGAATGCGCACATTCTTATCGGCAATGGTGCCCTTCATGGAGCTGTAATCGTATTCGATGTTGCTCAACTGTTGCTGTTTGGAGTACAGGTCGTATTCGAGTTGTTGCAACTCTTTCTTTTTGCCATCTAACTCCTCCTGTTGGGCCGTTAATTGTTCTTGAAGACTGTATTTTTCGTAGGAGGTTGTCGATAAGACCTCCCGGCTTTGGTCTGCTAGGCGATTGAATTTGTCCAGTACCTCCTGATAGCTTTTGTGCAGACTATTATTGGTGACTACATATTGTTCCAGTTCCAGCCGGGTATTCCTGATTTCTATTTCCAACTGGCGGTTTTCCTCGGAAAGCTTATTGTATTCATTTTTCAGTGAATCGGCAGTGGCTGCTTCCGTTTGATAATAGTTTTTCACTTCTTCCAGCTCGGCATATTCCTTTTGGCTGACGCAAGCGGTAAACAAAGCAATTGTGATGGGGAAAAAAAATAGTGTGTATTTCATATACATCGTGCTTAATAAATGAATTGAACGTCTTTAACTACAAATATAGTGTTTTCCTGCATTTTGCTTTCTAAAGGTAAAAATTGGTCATAACTTGCAGGCATAAAACCTTACTTTCATTAACAAGTCTTATGCTTTAAACGCAAAAGGCTTCAAAAACTAAAACATCAAGCGAAGTGGATATGAAATACTGGATTTTTTTATTGGGCATGGGTTTGATGGCCTTTGCATGCAAAAATGACCAGTCAGCTGCTCAAAAAGAAGCTGCGGCGGAGTTGGTAGCCGCCAATGCAGAGAAAGGTAAAGGGCCTGCTGCCGGATTGCCCACAAAGCCAGCGCCGGGCGCACCGGAGGGCGTAGGATATCGAGAACCCTATCAGCCCCAACAGAGTGGCAACCAAGTCATTGTATTTGCAGATGCCTATGAAGCGAAAACGGGCGCGGAGATTTGCGTAGAGGTGAAAGCGCAGCAATTTCAAAATTTGCTTTCCATGCAGCATTCTGTACATTGGGATGCAAAAATTTTGGAATTCATCAAGCTATCCAAATTTGGTTTACCGGCAATGGGCAATCAAAATTTTGGCACGCATCGCACGAAAGAAGGAATACTGACTTTTGCCTGGATTGATAATGCCTTGAAAGGGGTGAGTATTGGCGATGGAGCGGCGCTGTATGCTATTTGCTTTAAAGTGATTGGAAGCAAAGGTGCTGAATCGAGCATCCAATTCAAGGGTGAGCCAACTGCTTTTGAATCGGTGGATTTGGAAGAGAAATTGGTTGAGATCGTGCCTAAAGCAGGCAAAGTTACCGTTCAGTAGCCTTTTTTGAGGATTCAATTGCCTGGTTTTGGTCAATTGAATCCTCAAAAGGGGAATTTATTATTCAGCAGATTGGTCTTTGCGGGTTTCTGAGTCCTCAGCAATAATATCTGCTACAGCATTGATGTTTTCAATCACCGTGTCCATACTATCCTCTGCGGGTAGCACCACGGGTTCAGCAACTGCTGTTTCAGGGGAAGTTGTTGCTTCCGCTTCAACAACAGGCGCTTCTTCTTCAGCAGCTGTTTCCTGTACTTTGCTTTCGCCTAAAAATTGGTCTTTCAAATCGTCCAATTTTTCTTCAAACTTTTCTGTTGCAACTTCAGCTACAGCACGCACCGTATCAACAATATCTTCCAGAGACTCTCCCATCGTTTCCGATATGGCGCCCAGTATGGTTTGGGTTTTTGTCTTCTCTGGTTTCTTCTTTTCTTGCTGAATAGATTCTGCTGCTTTTTCTAATTCCTCAGCAATATCTTCACGAGCAGCCGCATCCGCTTTTATCTGTTCTTTTATCTTAACTTCCGCTTCGTGTTTGGCTTGTTCAATTCGTTCCCGTTCCAGGCGTTTTTCCTCTTTTACTTTAAGGCTGGCCATTCTTTTCTCCAGGTCAGCCCGGGTTTGGTTCATTTCCTGAAGCTTTTCTTCTTTAGAACGGATTCGCTCTTCAATCATTTTGATTTTAGCAGCCCGGATTTGTTCTTCCAACTGACCACCTGAAGAGGCTATTCGCTTGTTTTGAAACGCCATGTCATCTTGGTCACGCTTGATGGAACGCTCCATTTTTTCGATGGCGCTCAACAGACCGTTGTAACGGTTGGTGATTCTGTCGGTTGGAGAGTTATCGCCGCTGGAAGGTTCACTACCAAAGCGTTTTTCTTTCACTTTCTTAAATGCGCCGTCCAGTTGCTCCCATAACTTAGAGCGGTGCTCATTGGTGAGCTTGGTGTCTTTGAATTTTCTTTGGATCTGTTTGAGTTCGTCAAAAAGGTGCTGCAAACGCATGCCTTCGCTCATCTTTTTTTCTACGCCCTCTAGTATCTCGACAAAACGGTTGTAATTATCCTGCGATTTTTGCTTGAACTCATCGTCCAGTTTGTTCCGGAGTTCTTTCAGGTTGCCGAATAATTCATTGGTTTTATCCCGCAAATAATCGGCGTGTTCTTTGAACAGGTTTCTTTCTTTGACCTGGTTTTGTACCTTGTCCCAAAAACCTCTAAGCTCTTCCCAAACTTTATTGTCGTAAGATTTGAGTTGCTCGACTTTGTCTTTGAAATCTTCCAGTTCTGACTTATACGCCTCGCTTAGCTTGGAAGAAAGTACAATGAACTGCCATTCCGTCTGTGCCCGCATGATAAGGTCAGTCCGTTCTACTTTGAAATCATCCGGCAACATACTTTCAGCGATGGTCAACTCTCTGACCGACTCGGTATAGCCTTCTGGGAAATCTACCGGATGGTCGTCCCGCCATTCGTTCATCATTTTTTGACTGAACTCTTCAGTAGCTATTTTTTCTGGAAAAGAATAAATAACTACCTTGTTTTCCGCCGTTTTAAGCTCCAGTGCCAATAAAATTCGTTCGTCTTGAGCGTTTGCTCCCCAAATAACCAGCTTCGTCTTCATGATCCAAGAAGTAAGTTAACATTTTCAAACAATAAATTCTGTATCGTTGTATCAGCTTCGATAGCCTACAAAATTCCGATGTTAGCAGATGGTTGTTTTTTCTTTCCTCGTTCTTTGACAATTCTTGTGATTTGAATCAAAAGAGTTGTCAAAAAACTCTGTCCTAGGGCGAATTTTCGGATGTGGTAATTAAACCAGGCTGTCTATGGAAATTGCAATCGTTGTCAAAAATAAGGCTTTCATTTGAAAGCAACAATCAAAAACGCAATATTCTGATTAACAATTCCAATTTATACGGTTAATGCAGGTACAGTTAGCAATTGCTTCTCCAGCAAATATTCTGCAATCTGTACGGCATTAGTTGCTGCGCCTTTGCGCAAGTTATCAGCCACTACCCATAAATTCAAGCCATTTTCTACCGATTCATCCCGGCGTACCCTGCCCACAAAAACGCCGTCTTTGTCTTTGGCAAACAAAGGCATTGGGTATTGGTGATTGGCAGGATCATCCAAGAGCGAAATACCTGGCGCTTCTTGCAACATCTTTTTCACATCAGCCATATCAAAAGGCTGATGAAACTCGACGTTAACGGATTCCGAATGCCCGCCATTTACCGGTACTCGAACAGCCGTAGCCGTGATGCGGATATCAGGAGCATTCATGATTTTTCTGGTTTCGTGTACCAGTTTCATCTCCTCTTTGGTATAGTCGTTTTCCAGAAAAATATCGCATTGAGGGAGGCAATTCTCGAAAATGGGGTAGTGGTAAGCCATTTCTTCTGCTTTGGGCTCAAAGCCTTTGCGCTCCAGTTCGTATTGTTTCACTGCTTTTACCCCTGTGCCCGTAAACGATTGGTAAGTTGATATAACCAAGCGCTTGATTTGATAAGCTTCGTGCAGTGGTGCCAATGCCACCACCATTTGAATGGTAGAACAATTGGGGTTAGCAATGATTTTGTCCTCCTTGCTCAGGACAGCTGCATTCACTTCGGGTACGATCAATTTAATATCCGGATCCATCCGCCAAGCCGATGAGTTGTCTATCACTACCGTGCCAACCGATGCAAAACGGGGGGCCCATTCTTTGGAGGTACTGGCGCCTGCTGAAAAAATAGCCACATCCGGTTTTTCTGCGATGGCCGCTTCCATTCCAATGACAGGATAGTTATTGCCTTTGAAACGAACTTCCTTTCCAATGGAACGCTCCGAAGCGACCGGAAGAAAGGTGCTTACCGGAAATTCGCGTTCCTCCAACACTCTGCACATAACATTACCCACTAATCCGGTAACACCCACAACAGCTACTTTCATCTTAATCGTTTTAAATCGTGAAACAAAGCTGGTTTTGACAGTTAAGGCTCCAATATTAATTTAATGCTAAATATCGGGGGGCAAAGATACAAGCATTATTAGTTTCTTGCTATTTTTGATACCATGAAACCAATATTTTTTCTTTTCCTGCTTTTAGCTTTCCCTTCGGCCATTTACGGCCAGTTAAGTGATGATTTTCAAGACGGTGATTTTACCAATGCTCCGGAGTGGTTCGGACAGACGGATCGCTTCGTTGTGACCAACGGAGAGCTGCAACTGATGGACGAAGGTGCTACAGGTAGCGATAACTTTTCCTACTTGTATTTGCCTGCCTTGACTTCAACGGATGCGGCTACCACTTGGGAGTTTAAAGTCCGGTTGGAATTTTCGCCTTCTACCAGCAATTTTGCCCAGGTTTTTCTAAATTCCAGTTCGCCTGATTTGATGGGCGGCCTAACTGGCTATTTTGTACGAATTGGGGGAATTAGCGGTGCGGATGATGCGGTGGAGCTATTCCGACAGGACGGCACATCTTCAACATCTTTGATTAGTGGAACGCCAGGAGGGGCAGGAGGTGACCCCGTAGTCGTCAGTGTAAAAGTCAACCGGGATACGGACGGCAATTGGGAATTGTTGGCCGATTATACAGGGGGAACCAACTACCAATTGGAAGGAATTGCTCAAGACAATACGTATTCCCTCGGCAGTTTTTTGGGGCTTTATTGCCGTTATACCAGCACCCGAAACGATGCTTTTTTCTTTGACGATATTCTCATTAACCCATTGTACCTGGATACGGCCGCTCCCGAACTAATTGCGCTGGATGTTGTCAATGAAGATTCCCTGATATTGCAATTCAGCGAAAACCTGAATGCTGATCAGGCCATTGGCCCCTCGCATTACAGCATCAATAATGGCATTGGCAATCCCCAATCTGTTGTATTGAGCCAAGAAATACCTTCCCGGGTTTTTTTGAAATTGGCTACGCCACTGAGCAGCTTTCAAACTTATACCTTGACGGTAAATAATATTGAAGACACTTTTGGAAATAATTTGAGTACGCAGAGTTTGGACTTCACTTTCGTCAAAGAAGAAACGCCCGCTTTTGACGATTTGATCATTTCTGAAATCATGGCCGATCCATCTGAGCCGGTGGGTTTACCCAATACGGAGTTTGTCGAATTGCACAACAGAAGTGAAAAAGCCCTGCAATTGGAAGGTGTCGTTTTTACAGCGGGCACAACGACGAAAACCCTTACCGCGTATTTGCTGTTGCCAGGTGAATATGTTGTTCTTTGCAACGATGAATTTCAGGCCGATTTTGCTGCGTATGGCAACGTGCTGTCTTTGAGTAGTTTTCCATCGCTAACCAATGGCGGGGCAACTTTGTCTCTGACGAACAGCGAAGGTATTCCTGTTTTTGCAGTGACTTATGCTGACACCTGGTACCAGGATGAGGCAAAGGAAGATGGCGGTTATACTTTAGAACTGATTGATTTGGACGGCCCTTATGATTGCGCGGCCAATTGGCGGGCTTCTAATAATAGCTTGGGTGGCACACCGGCACAGGCCAATTCGTGGCTCGGCGAAACGCCTGATGCAAACGGCCCCAATTTGATCGGTGTGGCAGTCAATAATGATCAGGAGGTTTTGCTCCAATTTGATGAAACACTGGATATCTCAAGCGCAGAAGCCTTGGACAATTACAACTTTTCGCCTCCATTGGCTATTGCAGCAGCTTTTCTACAACTACCTGAAAGTAATGCGGTCATTTTGGTTTTGGAAGCACCATTGGCCTCTGGCACAGCTTATGATTTAACGATTGGTGCGGCCATTACAGATTGCCTGGGAAATGAAAGATTGGCGGATACTTCTGTATTGGTCGGTTTGCCTGAGCCCATTTTGGCAGGTGATTTAGTGATTAATGAAGTGTTGTTTAATCCTGAGGTGGGCGGAGAGGATTTTGTGGAGCTTTACAATAGATCGGCTAAAATATTCAATTTGAACACCTTAGTGATTGCCAATACCCAAAAAGAAACGGGAGATACCATCAAACAGGTAAAAACAGATTTCCTGTTGTTTCCTGGCGAATATGTGGTCATCACGGATGAACCAGACGATATTTTACAGCGCTATGTGGTACAAAATCCATCTGCGCTGTTGAGCAACGACTTGCCGACTCTTGAAGCTGAGTCGGGCAATGTGACTATCAGGTACCAGGGGACAGTGATTGACGCTTTTGATTACGATGCCGATTTTCATTATCCTTTGTTGAGTTCAGAGCGCGGGGTTTCGCTGGAACGCATTTCCTTTGATGCTGCTACCCAGGGCGCTGGTAACTGGCATTCGGCCGCTTCTTCGGTTGGCTATGCGACACCTACTTATCAAAACTCACAGATTCGCGAATTTAGCCCCTTATTGGATGAAATGATCGATTTGCCTTTCATGACGTTTTCACCCGATAACGATGGTTTTGACGATGTGTTGTTTATTAACTACAAAACAGAAGAGCCTGGCTTTTCCATGAATCTGGCCATTTATGATGCCTATGGCCGATTGATACGCCGTTTGGTGAATAATGAAACGCTGGGCGGAGAGGGTGTTTTCAAATGGGATGGTATCGACGAAGAAGGCCATCGGGCAAGGATTGGGATTTATGTGCTGTGGTTCGAATTGTTTAGCACCCAGGGACAGGTAGAAAGTGGCAAGCGAACTTGTGTATTGGCTGGACGTTTGAGTGAGTAAATCGCGGTTGTCAGGCGAATAAATCGCTGACCGAAATGGCAAAATCAGGCAATACCGGTTCGGCGGAGCAAATATCATCGTTAAGACAAATATGTACTTCTTTTAAGGAGCGATATACCTCGACTTTTTGATGGTTGGGGTAAATGACCCACAGCACCTGCACGCCATTGGAAAAGTATTCTGCTTTTTTATCTTCTAAATTGCTGACCTGATCATTTTGGGAAATAATTTCAATAACAAACTGGCAAACAGTGGGGCGTCCGTCTCTGGAGGCTTTCATTTGTTCCCCACTAAGGTAGGCTATATCAGGACGGCGAGTGCGATTGGAGAAAGGCAAGAACATGTCCACTTCACACATGAGCATACCTTTATTACTATATGATGTTGTTTTTAGAAACAAATCAAGCAGATTTTGAAAGATAAAAAACTGTTCTCTATTCATTGTTCTGGGTCTTTGCTCTACGATACCGCCATTCCATTCGTATTTGAAAGGAGCCTCCACATTGCTATAATGCGAAAGAAAATCTTCGAGCGAAACGAAGTCGGTCGTAGCTATAATGGGAATGGAAGCTGCTTGTGTAGGCATTACTATTTGGATTTGACCCTTACAAATATAATGGTATTCGACGGTTTTTACAAATAAAACTCCAGCCCGGCAAAATAGCGCGCCAGATCATGGCTGGCAGGCATAGGACGGCTTTGGCGTTCCGCTTGAACAGGCGCTTTGCCGCTTATCGCAAAATCCAGAATAGCTTTGGTAACGGCAGCTTTGCCCAGGTGATGTCCGGCGCCTTTGGGGCTGTGCAGCCAGCTATTGGCCCAGTATGCGTGGTACCTTTGGGTATGGCGATAAGGCGTCACCGCATCGTCTGGATCGTGTACGAGCAGCGCTTCAATATGGGGCAGACTGCCTGCGTTTCTGGCCAGGTCGTATTCTTGAATGGAACGTCTGATTTTTTGCTCCAAGTAATGGATCATATGCCTGTATAAACCCCGACGCAAATTTAGGGTGCTTCGGAATTGCCTGAAAACAGAAGGCGCATCGCTGAAAGCACTCATAATAATCATGCGCTGTGGATGCAGTCTTTCCGGCGATTCATACACTGCTTGTACACTGCTGGCACCACCAAAAGAATGGCCAATCATGACTTCTGGTTTGCCATATTTAAGCACCAGGTTTTTGATGCAGTTGATATTGACAGGTAATGTGACCAGCCCTTTGGGCGACTGGCCGTGCCCGGGAGGATCATAGGCCACAACCTGGAATCCAGCATCTACCAGTGCAGGCACAAAATGACGCCATCTGCCTGCATTGTATCCCCAGCCGTAACTCAGCAGCACCAATGGATGATTGGTATTTCCCCAATGATAGGTTCTGATAGAAGTTTCGCCTACGTTGAGAAAGTCCAGTCGAGCCGTTTTCAAAAAGGAACGGTCTTTTTCTCTGATTTGCGGCTTGGGCGGACTGGCAAATAAGCGCAGCACTTGTCGTGCCGTAGCCTTTGGCCTTACGATTGACCATACATTTAGCCCCATTCCCACTGTTTTATAAAGCAATTGTTGTGCAGTCATAATTGGATGTATTCAAGGTGATTGGATGTAGGTATTGGATCGGGTTGATACGGAGCAGTTACCCTTTTGACGAACGATTCTAAATGCCTTTCATCGCCCGTTAGTTTGAAAAAAGTAACCGCGCCTTCGTATTCTAAAAGCAATTGGTAGGCTTTGGCTGCTGCATGGTCAGTTGGCATATAGTTGCTTAATATATGCGTAACAGCTACTTGCCACTCTTTGAAAATACTGACGAGATAATCATTGAACCAGCCTTCTCGCCCGGTTTCAAGAATGATATTCGCAAAAAAGCAGCCGCGTTGCTCTATTTTGGCCAAGCGATTCTGGCGGCGCAGCAATTTTTCTAACCGCTGTTCTGGCGGCAGATTTTCCTGGGCAACGGATAATACGTAATGCCTAAATTGTTCCATTGCGTACTCCAACACAGCATGCATGAGGTTTTCTTTCGAACCAAAATGGTGGAGCAAACCCGCTTTACCCAAGCCTGCGGCTTCAGCTAGTTGACTAATGGAGGCTGCATGAAAACCCTGTGAGTGGAAAACTTCCCAGCAACGCTGCAAAATTTCGTTCTTTTCTACTTTTTGAACAGGCATGATTTTATTTTACTTACCAACCGATCGGTAGGCAAAATTAATCACTTTTTTGATACTTTACAAAAAAGCTTTCTTTTTTTTCTTTTATAAAGCGCTTCTTAACTTTTCTGTGGTATTTAATATTTCTATAAACCCAAATTGGTCTATGGCATGATTTTGAAAAATAATAATTTGATAATCAAATATTTGGTAAAAAATTTAGTGCAAACGAATAATCCAGTCAACCCCGACAAAATGATGAATTGATTTCCAAGAAGATAACAGCCTATTTACTTTGTGTATCGAAATAAGTAGTTGGCAAAATAATGATCAGCCATATAGAATTTTGCCATTATTTGAGCTTGACCAACTAAACAACCAAATTATGTTCAAACACCAGTTCCCTCTTGCAATTTTGATCGTTTTGTGGTTCAGCGCTTGTGAAAAAGAGCCATTTTTGGAAAACGTTCCAGTCACTGAAGCTGGAGAAATGGATGAATCAGGTATTAGCACCTTACAGGGCTTTATTTATCCAGAAGATGCCTTAACTCCCCGCAGTTTGGCTGACATCACGCTTACTACTCATTTTCAAAGTTGGTTATCCGCGAATGGCTATGGAGCATACCAGTTTTCCAACCCAGCAATTGACGGCGATAGTTTTGGTGGAAAAGCGAACAACAATACCCCGGTAACCAAGCAGCCCGTTTTATTTTTCCATGGCAATGGGGATAAGGCAGTCGGGTATTTAGGCACGACTCAATCGGGTTGGACTGGCTCTTTGAATTATTTTCTGGGTCAAGGCTACACAGAGGCAGAATTGTATGCCATAACTTGGGGCGATGCCAATCCCTTACTCAGTGCTTACCAAACACATTCCAAGCCTTATGTGATGCGCATTCGGGCTTTTATTGAAGCCGTATTGGCTTACACCGGATCGAGCAAAGTGGATATCGTGTGCCATTCGATGGGCGTTACACTCTGTCGTAAGGCCATCGAAGGTGGCTGGGCTTATGACCCGGATAACGGAGGTGCCTACTATTTGGGGGCTTCTTTGACTAACAAAGTCGATGCTTTTATCGGAATCGCTGGCGGCAATAAAGGGTTGACCAATTGCTACTTCTCCCCGGGCAACCTGACGGAAACCTGCAACGATGAAACGGGTTTTTATCCGGGCTATTTGTGGTTTGGGCAAGTGTATGGCGTATCCGACTTTATAGCCGATGTCAATTCTTCATCCGGTTACGAAGGGAGCTATCGGTACAGTATCTGGTCGCCAAATGACCAGATAGTTGGCTATGGCTGTATCGTGTATGGTCAAAATACGTGTTATCTACCGGGTCAAACAGGGCATAAGTCCTATTCCGCCTATGGGCATTTCGGCTTAAAGGACAATACAGGATATTGCCAGTATCAAATGGCAACGGCGCACCAAATACCTTGAAGGATATAAATACTGTGTTTTCAAACTAGGAACCACCCGCCTTTCAGTGGGCAGGAAAACTTGAAAAATCAATTCACTCACATTTAAAAACTAAACGTTTATGAAATTCAGCTTGAAATATTTGATGCTATGCCTACTGCTCAGTGGTACAGTTTTGCTCGTCAATTCATGTGGCGAAGATGAAGAACCGGAGCCTATGACGAGTTGTACAGATGGCATTCAAAACGGCGACGAAACGGGCATCGATTGCGGTGGTAGCTGTACAGCCTGCCCTACTTGTACAGATGGTATCCAAAACGGCGATGAAACCGGAGTGGATTGTGGCGGTGCTAACTGTCCAGCTTGCCCCACTTGTGAAGATGGCATCATGAATGGCGACGAAACAGGTGTCGATTGTGGCGGTGCAGACTGCCCTGCTTGCCCAGAAGGCGTACAAGGCGAATGGCAATCTTCTGGCACGAATGTAGCTCCATTGCTGGTTAGCTTATTTGCGGTGGACAGCATCTGGGCAGAATTCCGCTTGGATATGACTTACACCGTGCATCAATTCGACCAAAGCGGCACCATGCTCGCTTTGGAAGGCACTTATGCCCAATCAAAATCAAGCGTTGGAGAGATATGGACGATTACCGTCAACCAAACTTCTCCTGTCGCCTTTACCAGTTCGGGCATTTTTGAAGTGACCGCAGGCGATCCTGATGTCATGAAGTACGAAATCGTATTAGAAGATGGTCAAAATACACCACCAACTCCTGAGGGTGGTTTTGGCAGTACCAATGGAGGTGCATTGGGCATGCTGAATGTTCAAACTTACTTGCGTTTGGACTAAAATTGGCAGTGAGCCAAATCGTATGCGTTCCCGGATGGCACAGGCTGTCCGGGAACTACAAAATCATCTGCTATGATACGTATATTTGCTACAGAGGTATTGCTATTGGTGATGACCATTTCATTCGGGCAGGCGCCAGCTTATTTCGATGCATTGGAAAAAAAGTTGCCCGAAAAGGCCAATAAGGAATTCCAGTTCCTGGCCTTTTTTTACAACCACGCGATCAATACGAATGTCTATCCCACCAATGACTTTTTGAAAGGACAGGTTTTAGGCCGCTTGTATGGGCAAAATACCACCACCACGACGGACAGTTTGCGCCCATTCTATTTCGAGCAGCGGATTTTACCTTTTTTCATTTACTCGCCAAAGCTGTTCAATGGCAGAGCCATCTTGCGGGCTTCTTTTGAAATAGATTTTACTTGGGGGGACGCAGCCTATGGCACTGGCGGCAATTTTGGCGCAGCACCCTCTGCCGATCAGGTCAATTTGCAAACCCAAAACATAGAGCTGGAACTGATCCCAAAACCTGGCTATGCGATCAACCTGGGTCTGCAGCGCATGTACGACACGCCACACAACCCTTACCGAACCTTCTTTGAGCAAATGCTCAATACGGGCTATCGACTCCATTATTGGGGCACTGATGGGGTAGGGGTGTCGGTTCGCCGCGATGCCGATTACCACAAATGGAAGCTGGGCTATTACCAGCTTTATGAGAATAACATCCAAAAATCGGACGATGTATCCCTTTTTGAAATCAACTATTGTCATTCTATTGGTTTGAAAGGACGCTGGGGCGGTTCTTGGTATCATGTGCGCGACCGGGCCAATGGACAAGGCGGCCCATCTGTATTGGGGCAGGGGCTGAACAGCACGCTGAATGATTACAACGGAACGTATCGCTTTCCTTTTGCAGGCAAACCCTATCAGGCAAATGTATCGTGGTTGGGCACTTATTTCAGTTACAACGAAAGCCAAATGATGGGCCAACTTTTTCTGAATGCTTATGCCAATTACAACTTTGGAAAAACCAAACTCGAAGAAAACGAGAAGCTAGAAGATGGCCCAACTATTGGAGGTTTTGGCGCTAATTTGCGCTTGGGCTATCGCTACGGTCAAACACCCCTGGATGCTTTTTGGCTGGACGCCATCTATACCTCCGGTGACGACAACGGCATAGAAGACGATAAATATTCCGGCGTAATGACGGGTAACACCTGGGGTACTCCGGCAGGTTTGTACGTCAACCATGGCGGATATTTGCTTTTTCCTCACGCAAATGTTGTGAATCGCTATGTTGCTGCTGTAACGGATATTTCCAATTTGGGGCTTGGAGTAAGTGGGCTTTCCGTCAACTTCAGCAAGGATTTTATACCCAATAAATTTTCAGGAAAAATAGGTGCTGTCGCAGCTTTGAGTAACGTAGAACCCGAAAATGGCGGCTCTTTCATCGGGTGGGAGGCCAACGCTAAACTGGCTTATCAACTGGGTGTATTTATGAGCGTCGAACTGCATGCTGCGCATATGTGGCTAGGTGATTTTTATGATAGCCCGGCGATACATGGCAATAAACCGACACCTCTGGCTAATCCCTACACCGCCTTTGTGGCATTTAGGTGGTTGATGTTTTGAGGATCGAAGCTATTGACGGGATTGAGAGCTTGTATCAAAAATTGAAAGTTACCTGCGTTAAATTACAAATTATGCGAATTATAGTTTTTTTAATCGGGCTACTCGGTGTCGGACTTTGCCAGGCGCAAAAACAAGTACCTGATATAAAGACCTTTGATGACCTGGTTTATCCATTTGCTACTCAAAAAATCAGCCTGGCAGATGGCATAGAAATCGCCTATGCTGACCTGGGCAAAGGAGAAAAAACAATCCTATTTATTCACGGCTTGGGCAGTTATGGGCCAGCCTGGAAGCATAATGTGGCCGAATTGCAGCAACATTACAGGTGTTTGGTCATTGATTTGCCGGGCTATGGGAAGTCGAGCAAGGGCAATTACGAAGGAGGCATGCCCTTTTTTGCGAAAGCGGTAAAAGATTTTGGCGATGCCTTGGGATTGGAAAAAGTGGTATTAGCCGGGCATTCGATGGGCGGACAAATTGCTATCGTTACTGCCTTGGCTTATCCAGATTGGGTAGATGAATTGATATTGGTTGCTCCAGCCGGGTTTGAAACTTTTAACAAAGGGCAGAAAGAATGGTTTCGGGAAGTCATCACCTACGATGGTGTGCGCCTGACGACCGTCGATCAGATCAAAGAAAATATGGCTTGGAATTTTTACAACATGCCGAAAGACGCGGAATTTATGATAACAGACCGCATCGCCATGCGTCAGGCTTCCGATTTTTCGGGCTACTGTCACATCATTCCCCAGTCAGTAATTGGTATGGTGGATACCCCTGTTTTTGATGATTTGCCTCAAGTGAAGGCTAAAACCCTGGTAGTTTATGGCGAAAACGACAACCTGATTCCCAATCGTTTCCTCAACCCTGGTACGACGGAGGCCATAGCTCGTCAAGGTGCTGAACGCATTCCCAATTGCCGTTTGGAAATGGTTGCCAAAGCCGGGCATTTTGTCCATTTCGAACAAGCCAATACGGTTAATCAGTTGATGTTGGATTTTTTAAAGGAAAAATAGTGCTTGGAACTAGGCACATACATGGTGTGGTAAACACACCCGCTCCGCTATAGGCGTATCGGGCAGACTGCTTTTGGCGTGGCAAGCCTGAAACCAGCCCGTCTTCTCCCGCGTTTTTCGCGGGAGAAGGCGGGGGCAGGAAAACTAGAAACCTGAAACTTACATGGCTCTAGCTTGGATACTCTTTTCGATTTACTTGATTGGCACAGCATGGCTGGGCTGGCTGGGGCATAAACGCACCAACGATTTCAGCAGTTTTGCCATTGGCAAAGGTGATTTGTCGCCTTTTGTGGTTGGGGTTACCCTGGCTGCGAGTACGGCTTCAGCGGCCACTTTTATCATCAATCCCGGCTTTGTTTACGTGGACGGACTGGCTGCTTTTATGCATTTGGGTATCAGCGTATATATTGGCTTTGTTGGTATGTTGATCCTGTTATCTTTTCGATTTAGGCGAATGGGAGAAGATATGAAAGCCTTGACCATACCCGACTGGATTGGAAAACGTTATGGTTCTAAGGCGTATTCCTTGTATTTTGCTTGTATCAATTTACTCGCTTTTGCTTTCATTGTGTTGCTGGTAGGGGGCATTTCTATTGTGATGCAAAAACTGCTGGGTGTTTCCAATTGGACCGCTTTAATTATTACCTTGGTTTTCGTAACGGGCTACGTCCTTTTTGGAGGCACTTATGCCCATGTTTTTACCAATATGCTCCAGGGGTTCTTAATGATTGGAGTATCGCTGCTCATCGTTGGTTATGGCCTGAAGTTGATGTTCACGCCTGATTTTTGGAATACCATTGCCCAATTGGCACCCGAAATGAAGCAAGCCGTGAATCCCAAAAGCAAATTGTACAATGATTATTTTTCTACTTATGTAGCAGGTTTTTTTATAGGCGCTGCATTGGTTTGCCAGCCCCATATTTTGACTAAGGCTTTATACGTCAAAACGGATCGGGCAGTTCGGCACTATATTGCAGTATTCAGTGTGGTATTTCTTCTATTTTGCCTTTTGCTGGCTGCCGGATTTTGGGCACATGGAATAGTGACACCAGAACAATTGAATGATCCGACAACAGGCACTTTCCGGCAAGACTTGGTGATGACCGTTTTTTTGCAAGAAGCATTTCCCGATTGGGTTTTTACGATCATCAGTGTAGTCCTTTTAGCTGCCGCGATGTCCACTTTGGATGGGCTGTTGGTCGGTATTTCTACTATTACTGCCAACGACTTGGTTATCAATTTGCTAGAACGATTTAGGCCGGGAAAATATTCCTCCATGGAACAGATGAAACTGGCGTTCAGGGCAAGCCATCTCGTCCTCATCATATTGGCCGTATGTACTTTTTTTGTGAGCTTGAACCCGCCGAAGTTGCTGGGCATTTTTGGTCAGGTAGGCGTGTATGGCTTGGTTTTGGCTGCTGTACCGCCTTTGTTGATGGGAATTTTGTTTAAACGGGTGAGCATGGGGCTAACCTGGGCGGCTTCTCTGTTGGGTATGTCGCTCCATTTTGGGTTGTATTTTTTTGGAGAAAAGCTCTTCCCCCATTCGGGTATCGCCTTTGCCAACCCAGGCGTTACAGCTACTTTAGGATTGATTACCAGTTTATTACCAACAGGACTTTGGGCCTGGTGGCAAGAAAGATTCTTTGGATCAAAAACCTGAACCCTTACGGAAGTGAAAGAGTAAACATCCCGGATTTTACTTTGATTCTCAAATGGTTTTGGTTTGCAAACAGCTTATTATTCATGCGAAATGCACGTATCGTTTCTTGTGGCGCATTTGCCCCGGAGCGGGTGATAACGAACCAGTTTTTTAATGATTATTTTGGCGAAGACGTCGAATCCTGGTTGAGTGAAAATGTACATATTTACGAAAGGCGATGGTGTCAGCCCGATGAAAGTACAGCTGATTTAGCGGAAAAAGCAGCCCGACAAGCATTAGAAAGAGCTGGTATAGCGGCGTCAGCACTGGATTTGATTGTATTGTCCACCGATACGCCTGAATATGTTTCGCCTTCAACAGCGGCTGTGGTGCAATACCGATTGGGCGCAGATAAAGCGGGCACTTTCGATATCAACGCAGCCTGTGCGGGCTTCGTGACGGCACTAGATATTGGTGCTAAATACATCCGTTCGGACGAACAATACGAGTATGTGCTGGTCATAGGCGCTTATGCCATGAGCAAATACCTGAACCCGGACGATAAAAAAACGGTGACACTCTTTGCGGATGGTGCAGGAGCTGTAGTGCTCAAGGCCGAGAAACAGCCTGAGCAGGGGTTTTTGGCTAGCGAACTCATCACCAAAGGCCAGTACCACGATTGGATGGGGATTTATGCTGGAGGCACGAAAACACCGACGGATCAGGCCGTTTTAGAAGCCAATGCGCATCGCCTGCAATTTGTAAAAAAATTCCCCAAAGAATTAAATCCGGAAATATGGACGGCTATGGCGACGAAACTATGCCAGCGGACAGAGATACCTTGCCGCGAAGTTAGTCGGTTTTTTATTACCCAGATCAACATCAACAGCATCTGGGAAACCATGGATCGTTTAAAGGTTGCCCGTGAAAAAGCCCATACAGTCATGCACTATTACGGTTATACCGGATCGGCTTGTATTCCTATGGCCTTCAACGATGCCTGGGAAAAGGGGCTGGTATCAACTGGCGATGTGGTGTTTTTTATTGGCTCGGGTGGCGGTTTGTCGTTTGCAAGTGCCGCTTTTCGATTGTGATGTGTTTTTGCGATAAAAAACAAAGTTTATGCATGCTCCTTTTCAGCCACCGGCTACCGATTGGGCCGCCAAATGGGCCATTTACCAAGCACAGCAGATTGCTTTCAAAGAACATGAAAGTGGTCGGCAACTCAGTTACCGTTCCCTGAATCTATTGGGGAATCGACTAGCTGTTTTTTTGCATCAGGAAAAGGGACTGAGAAAAGGGGATCGCGTAGCTGTTTTGGCTGAAAACTGCCTGGAATATCTCCTTTTATTTGTTGCAGCTCAGAAAAGCGGGCTGATCTTGGTGCCACTCAATTACCGTTTGGCAGCACCAGAAATCGAATATTTGCTGAACAATGCAAATGTACAACTGCTTTTGGCAGAACCCCAGTTCCTAGCAAAATTGGAAAGTACCAGTCTATACAGAAAAATACCCGGTTTGGACTGGTCAAGCTTGCAGCAACTTTGCACGGAGGAGGAAGCGATGGAAAGTTATGATGACTTTACACCTGCTAACATAGAAGAAGACGATCCTATTTTTTTGCTTTATACCTCTGGGACGACCGGGTTTCCCAAGGCATCGCTTTATACCCACAAGATGTTGTTTTGGAACAGCATCAATACGGCTATGTCGCTGGTAGTCAATTCCGAGAGCCGAACAGTAAACTGTATGCCTCCTTTCCATACAGGCGGCTGGAATGTGCTGACTACTCCTTTTTTGCACCATGGAGGCTACACTTGCTTGATGAAAAAGTTTGATGCGAGTACGGTTCTTCGGCTTTTGGAAACAGAAAAGACCACCATTTTTATGGGAGTACCTACCATGTTGAAAATGATGGCCGAATTGCCCCAATTCGAGAACTCCGATTTAAGTAGCCTGTATTATATTATCGTAGGTGGAGAGTCTATGCCCATACCCCTTATTGAGCAATGGCATGCCAAAGGAGTACCTATTCGGCAAGGTTATGGCATGACAGAAGTGGGGCCTAATCTCACCTCTCTACACCACAGAGATGCTTTTGCAAAAATGGGATCCATCGGGCGGCCTAATTTTTATGTGCAAATCCGTATTGTGGATGAAAATGGCGTGTCTGTGCCACCGGGTCAATCCGGCGAACTGCTATTGAAAGGCCCAATGGTGAGTCCCGGCTATTGGCGAAATGAAGAGGCTACGGCAAAAGCCTTACAAGACGGCTGGTTTTTAACTGGTGATCGCGTGCGAATGGATGAAGATGGCTATTTGTTTGTGATCGATCGGATCAAAAACATGTTCATTTCCGGGGGTGAAAATGTGTATCCGGCGGAAATAGAGCGGGTGTTGTTGGAGCATGATGCTGTGGCAGAGGCTGCTGTTTTTGGAGTGCCCGATGAAAAATGGGGTGAAGTGGGTAAGGCCCTGATTGTATTAAAGAAAGAGAAAGTTTGCACGGACAGCGAACTGGCTCAATATTGTAAAGAAGTACTAGCCAAATTTAAAGTGCCCAAATACATTCAGTTGGTAGAATCACTGCCTAAGAACGATACCGGCAAAATAGACAGAAAGGCCATTAAAACCTTGGCATAAAAAAATAAAAAACCTGGTAGCGCGATGGCTACCAGGTTGACAAAAATGGATTAATGCTCTAATTCAAGTTATTTGATTTTTTTGCTTTGTTTTTCCTGAACGAATTCGCGGACTTTAGCATCCAGCTCGCCGGTCTCTTTTTTGTGCAAAATCATGTTTTTAATTTCAGCAGGTGTGTAAGCGTTGGCATTGGCCTTTGAGCGCTGATGTGGTGCTATCAGTTTTTGGCCTTGAGCGGGCAATGCCTGGCTGCGATCGTCAATTTCCTCTGCTACCAGACCGATCAATTGACCATCCTGGAAATAAAGCGGATCGCCATATTCGTCGGATAAGAAGTACAAGTTGTTGGCTTCATCCAGTTCACTGATATTATCAAATGCGTCGGCTATAAGCACCAGGTAGTAGAAGCCGGTAATACCGGGCATGTAATAATCCCAAGTGAAATAATCCTGACCAACCACTTCTTCGGCTACACCAGAGTAAGAAGGAATGTCCACATTATTCCACCAGTTGCCTGCGATGCCATAACCGCCCGATTGCAACGGACCATTTTGACCAGGAGAACCAATCTGGTTGGTGTAGAGGTCGTACAGAAGAATACCGTAGTCATTTGCATTAAAAGCGTTGTAGTACAAGTAAGAAATATTCCAGTTGGAGCTGGCTCTTACTGTTTCATCGCCGATATTGTAAACGTTGTATTCTACATATCGAGAGCGAGTGTCGAAGTCGGATTGATTGTCGTTATCCCAAACATTCCAGGGAATCAAATCGACAGAACCGCTTACCGTAGGGTCAACCGGATTATTGGGGTCAATTTCGCTGGCCTTGTTAGAGGCGACAAATGCCCCGAAGCAAAAATCACCACCAACAAAGAAGTTATAATCAACCCAGATACTGCCGGTATCGCCCCAGCGATTGCCCCATGAGTTGATGATGCGGAAGGCACCATTAGGGCCTTTGTTGTCGTCGTATCCGACCAGCGCCATCGCGTGGTTGGCGTGTTGTCCTACGTTGGCAAAAGAAGAGTGTGCTGTCAACACGTCGTCAGAATCCCATTGCATGAAGTTGTCGCCCAGTTTGCAGCCAATGGCCAAAGGGCGGTTGTCAGCGATGTAGCCCTTGAGTTCGTTGATATTCAAATCCACTTTCCGATAATTGGCAATTTTGTAATTGGCGGCTTCTCCCGACCAGGATGAGCTGCTGCCAGAGCAATCGCCCAGCCCATCGTAAGGCACGGTTTGCATGGTAGCGATACCTCGGTTGAGCAACACGTCCAAAGCGGGTTCAAAGTAAGTGCCGTTGCAATCTGCGCCCTTGTCCGCACTGCTGATAGACCAGAACAAGTCTTTTGGACTAAACTGGCGACTAGCATTGAGGTCTCCCGTTTTAAATCCCTTGTCCATTGCTTCTATAGCTGTTTTAAGGTTGTAACCCACCGCCCAAGCTACGCAAGTGCCATAAGCGCCCTGGTCACCAATAGGCGGGAAGCTTTGGGTCAAATCGACTTTAGAAGGCAGCGTGCCATTGCCCAAACTACCTAGATTAATGTCGCTCGGTATTTCTGAAAGGTTTTCATTGTCGGCATTCCAGCCCAGGCTGAACTCGCTGTCGTTGGGGTTGGGGTTTGAGCCATCGTCCTCTAAAGGTTCTGGATCGCAGGCTAGGAAGTTGGTGACCATAGCCAGGCTCAAAAGTGCAAATAACAGTTTCTTGAAGTTTTTCATGATGTTTGAAATTTTTAAAATGTTGTTAGAAGTTAAAATCAGGTTAAGTGCAGGCATTTTTGAGGCTTTAAATGTCCGCCTGCGAGGAGCATTATTAATGGAAAACGAAAGTTTCTGTAATTCAAAATGTAAGTTCCAGAGGCTGAAATTGGTTAACCCTGGCGTCGTTCAGGTCGAGGTTCTTTTGGTCTTTCAGGTTCAATTCGTTCATATCGGGTTGTCCGGTCATAAAAGTCGTACCCGATAAGTCAAGTGCAGCATCGAAAGTAGATTGGAAAAAACGGGTTTTTCCATAAAACAGGCTTCCCTTAAAAGAAGCGTCTTTTTCAAACAGGCCTCCTTTCAAATCCATCCGACCCTTGAAAAGGACGTTACTGAAAACGGCGCGGTCGTGAAATTTAGTATAATCCAAGAACACACCTTCTTGAAAGCTGACCCTGGAAAAGTCCGCGTAAGCGTGGAATTCAGCAACCCCAAATTGGGCATCGCCGCCAAAGGTGCATCCTTGAAAGTTAGCAATGCCTCCAATATTGGCATTCATAAATTGAGCGGCCTGTGCAAAACGACATTCCTGGAAATACAGGTCGCGCATGTAGATGCTTTTACTAAAATTGGCATCATGCCGGAAAGTAGCGGTTTCAAAATGAACAGCTTCTTCAAAATAAGTACCGGGGAACGAAGCCAGGCCATCTACGACACTGCCCTTGAAGTTGAATTCTTTCCGAAAAGTACATTCGATGAAGCTCAATCCTTTGGTGAAGCGGGTAGCGTGCTGCGTTTTATCGCCTTTTCTATAAGCCAGCACTTTTCCTTTAAATTCACAATTGACAAAAGTAATTTGTGCATCAATAACGGTAACGTAATAATCCAAATTGACGAGCTGTCCAGGCAGTTGAGTCAAATCCAGATCACCTGAAATGACAGCATTGGTAAGATAAATGGCTTCCCCTTTTTGAAGGTTTTTTAAAATTTTATCGGCGCTAACCATTTCCTGTGTAATTTCGGCATTAGAAGTAAGGTTGGAACACCACAGGCAAAGTCCACTCAGTCCAAGAAAAAGCATTAAAATCCATCTCATTTTGTTATTTTTTGAGTTTGTTTTCCGTTTTTTTCTACAAGCAAAGTTAGCGTATTGGAGGAAGCTCGCAAACCACATCTTTATGTGTAAATCTCTGGATTTTTCCTCTAAGGATCAAAATTGATTGCGATGCAAAGATAGGGTAGTGGGCAAGGGAAACGTTATCAGATATGTCGCAAAGACTTGTAAAAATGTCGCAGCCTGTATAAGTTATTGAAAATCAATATCTTGTTGATTTTATTTTTAGAGCTTTATTCCGGCATTGGAATGTTTCTATCATGAAATCGAACAATTAAGCAGCTTTTGAAAACGCTGGATTTGCTGCTTAGTGCCACTTTTTCGATAGCAACTTAAGTGAGCTAAAGCTTGGCCGTCTTCAATAGTTTAAAGTTGACCGTATAATCAGAGTTGCTGTTATTAAAAGGAAATGTATTATTTAAAAAAACACCAACTGTTTATCACCAGAATTACTCAGATTTGTTGCTCAAACAGATAAGTCATTTTATGAAAAACAATATTGCATTCCTCAGCTTGATCCTAGTTATTTCGGCCTGCGCTGTTTCAAAAAAATCAACAGCCAACAAAGACCTGCTCCAATTGAAAAGCCACATGACTGGCTCATTTAGCTCAGCTGTTCAAGCGGCCCAGGACACCAACTATTTCGACATCACGTTACATATGTACCCCATCTGGCCAAACCAGGAGGGCCATTGGCTTTATGTAGAACAGTCCGTAACCGCGAATCAAGCCAAGCCTTACCGTCAACGGATTTATCAATTGGAACAAATTGACGGCCAGACTTTCGTGAGTCATGTTTACATCATCAAGGCAGAAAAAGACTTTGTGAACGCATGGAAAACTCCCGAAAAATTTAACACCCTCAGTATGGAAGGTATTGAACGCAAAGCAGGCTGCGAAGTGGTGCTGAAAAAATCGGGCGACCGCTTCGACGGAGCAACGGGCGAAAAGACCTGCCCCAGCGAGCTTCGCGGTGCCAGCTATGCCACCTCCAAAGTGACCGTTTTCCCCGGCAAAATCGTTAGCTGGGATCAAGGCTTCAACACCGAAGGAGAACAAGTGTGGGGGGCAACTCTCGGCGGGTATGAGTTTTTGAAAGAAGAATAAGCTACTGAGGCTTCCTCACTCCGGCTGTTGCTGCGTCACGCAATGCACCATCCCTCCGTTCTCGTAGAGGTTGCGCACGTCAATGCCCACCACCTCCTTGTCGGGGTAAAGTCCTTGTAGTATAGCGATGGCTACGGTATCGTTCGGGTCGTTGTATATTGGCACCAGTACCTTGGTGTTAGCGGTGTAAAAGTTGACATAAGAGCCTTTGTACCAGAGGTTTTTGCCGTAGGCGGTCTTCACGTTGTTCTGTGTGAGCGGCAGATAAACAAAGTGGTAGGGCGTGCCGTCAATGTCTGTGGCCGCATAAAGTACATCAATGTCGGACTGTGGCACTTCCCAGTATTGCAGATCACTGTTATTCATCGTAACAATAGTGTTTGGCGTACCGAAACGGGCAAAGCCGTCAATGTGCATATCTGTCAGTTCGACGCCTGGTACGCCGTCTAGCCAAATGAATTTTCCCACGCCGAGGTTTTCTGTAAAAATGGCCTCAGCCTGTGCCTGCGTCATACCAGGGTTGCGGTTATTGTTCAGAATGGCGCTCTTGGTAGCGAGGAAAACGCCGTTGCCGTCCACCTCGAAGGCACCGCCCTCCACCTTCATTGTACCGTTAAGGTTGACCATCGGCATTCCAATGCTATTGGCTATGGAGGCCGGGATGGGGTTGTCCTTTAGGTAGGGGGCTTTGTTGCCCCAGCCGTTGAAGCCCCAGTCTTCGATTTTTAAGTTGCCATTAGCATCCTCTACGAAAATGGGGCCGTTGTCTCGCACCCATACATCGTTGGTTTGGAAGATATAAAAATCAACGTTCGTCAACGGCACGCCAGCCTGGTTCAGCTTGTTGATAATCCAGTTTTTGTGAGAGTTGTTGTAGGCGATGATGTGGACGTTTTCGCTTTCCACGAGTTCTTTGGTCATGGCCACCCATGTTGGCGAGAGGCTGTTGCGGTACCAGCTTCCATACTGATATTGGTGCGGCCATTGCAGCCAGGTGCCTTCGTGGGGCTGCGTTTCATCGGGCATATAATAGGTGGAATTGCGGTCGGTGGTGGTGATGTCGGATGCATTAGCCGTTTCCATGTACGTTTCGTTAGGCAAAAAAGAGTCCTCTTTTTTGCAGTTTGTAAAAAACAGAGAATAGGTCAGGATGGCAAAAGCCGTAATTTGGAATGATTTCATGTATAAAAATATTTTAGTGAAATGAATGGGTTCCGGTGTTTTAGCGTGTCATTTCAAGTGCCCGCTAAATTGAATGCGCTGGAAATCACGGGGGTACTGGAAGTGACCTCGTAATACCTCCAATGGGGCGTTTATGACCACAAAAATAGGGGATTGATTAGAAGGGGAAAAGTTTATTCCTCGGTTGGAAGGAATCTTGGAACAAAGGGATTGTTCGGCGGTATGGGTGGCGTATTTCACCAAAAAAATTAATTCGTCCCGGAAATAGGCCAATTCGGGTAAACGAAATCGGCATTCATGGAAAAATGGTAGCTTTGACGATCATTCTAGTTACCTTTACATCTAAGAAAGTCTTACCTTATAAATTGAAAAATCTTAAAAACATAAGGCATCCCGAACACGCCGCTTTCTGGCTGTTCATCTACCTCTTTGTTTTCGACTATCATTTTTGGGACGGAAACTGGGGTCAGGCACTGTGGGACACCTTTGTTGAAACGATTACCTACGCCGCCATCGTTTACCTAAACTTGTTGGTGTTCATCCCTCATTTTGTGCAAAAAAAGAAACCGGTGCTGTTCGTGCTGGCTTGTCTTGCCCTCATCGTCGGTTACATCACATTCCTACGGTTGACGGGTCTGGAAGCGCATTTTTACGATGCAGGGGGATGGCGAAACTTCTTCTCCATGGTGCTGAATACCTCGCTTTTTTTGATCATTTCCACCCTTTACTGGTATTTCAAACAATGGCAGGTGGAGCGAGAACGGCAGCTTATTTTGCGAAGCGAAAAATTAGAAGCCGAACTGAATTTCCTCCGCACCCAAATCAGCCCGCACTTCATTTTCAACACCTTGAACAACATCTACGCCCTCGCTCTGCAAAGGCACGAAAATACCGCCCCGATGGTCGCCAAGCTGTCTGCCCTCATGCGTTACGTGCTATACGAGGGCAATCGGGGCGATGTTGTTTTGAAAAAAGAAACCGAAACCCTGCGGCAGTATATTGAACTGCACTTACTGCGAAAACCCCGCTCGCAGAACGTGGATTTTTACATGGAAGGTAATTTGGGAACTTGGAAAATCGTCCCAATGCTGCTCATCAATCTTGTGGAAAACTGCTTCAAGCACAGCAATATTGACGGCGATGAAAATGCTTTTATAAAAATCAGTGGCGAAATCGGCAGCGATGGCCAGTTCGTTTTTTCTACCGAGAACAGCGTGGCAAGGAGCGCTGCCACCACAGGCAGTGGCGGAATTGGGTTGGAAAATGTGCGGCGACAACTGGAACTGAACTACCCCGGTCGGCATCAGTTGGATATTTCCCGGAAGGGGAACTTTTTTGAAACCAGGCTTTCTGTTCAACTTACAAGTGGATCAGATCGGTAAGGGGGGAATTCTGCCAACGTTGAACTACCCGAATATAAGACAACATGGAAAAATACACCGCCATCATCGTGGACGATGAAGCCCTTGCCCGGGAACTCCTCACCGCCCACATCGCCAAAATACCTCACCTCGAACTGGTGGCCGAATGTACTACCGCCATCGAGGCTAAATTCGCTCTGCAACAACATCAGCCCGACTTGCTATTTCTCGACATTCAGATGCCCGACCTCTCAGGGCTGGAACTACTGCGGGTGCTGAAAAAACGCCCCGCTACCATTCTCACCACCGCCTATTCCGAATACGCCCTTGAAGGCTATGAGCTCGATGTGCTAGACTACTTGCTGAAGCCCATTGAGTTCGAGCGTTTTTTCAAGGCCGTCAGCAAGGCAGTGGAGTGGCTATACAAAGGAAACATTGACGGCGGAATAAAAGTCAGTAAGGTGTTGAACGCTGCCGGTGTCGTTGAACCCGCCCCCACTTATTTTTTTGTAAAATCAGACTACAAAATCGTCAAGGTGGTTTTTGATGAAATCCTTTTTATCGAAGCCTTGCAGAAATATGTCCGCATCCACACAGCGATGGAACGGGTGGTCACGCTGCTGTCCATGAGCCAGTTGGAAGCAGTGCTGCCTAAGGGACAGTTCCACCGCATCCACCGCTCGTATATTTTGAATTTGGAAAAAATAAAAAGTATTGAGGGCAATCAGGTCAACGTCGGCCAGCACCAGCTTCCCGTGAGCAAAGGGCAGCGGGATAGTTTTTTGGAACGGGTGAAAGAACGGGGACTGGGGTTTTGATATTTGCTGACATCCTATACTTTTATCTACATTTTTTGTAAATTAGCAGCTATAAACTATTCACCTATTTCCCTTTACCTATGATTGACCACAACCTGATCAAGTCCGGTTTCGATTTGGAAGTGCTACTCGGAGCCGATTACTTTCTTACCGTTCTTCAAGGGGCTTATAATGCCGGTGAAATTCCGGCTGAACTCAGCGTAGGAGATGAGGAAGATCCCATCGTTATCAACATCGAACCACCCCATGCGGTGCGTATCATCACAGACGATCGTTTGCCTTACGATATTGAAGTGGACATACCGCTTGCTTTGGTGGATGCTTCCTTTGCTACGTTTGGCTTGGCCGTAACGATTAGCACCAATCAAATTGCCATCGAGTACCGCTACTTGGATGAGTCCACGCAGGGCTTGATCGCCTTTTTCGGGCTTATCAGTGGCAATCCCAACCTATGGGCAGAAACGGAAGTCTTATTGGCAGAGTCGCTGAATAAAACCATTCCCTTAGACCTCGTGGCCAGCGATGTGGCAGAAATGCAAGTGCTGAAATTAGCAGCGGATGGCGCTCACCAGGCCGCTTTTGGATTGTACCTCAATTTGAACCTGAATATTGGCCCACAGGGTGCTGATCCCGAAGATAGCTTCATACCCCGTGGCGACATCAATGATGCGGTTTCTTTCTTACCGGAAAATCGCTCTTTTGCTATTGGCTTGGGCAAGGAAACTTTCCCTAGAATGGCCAACGATATGTGGCACGGCTTTCGGGTAGAAAACGAAGATGGCAGTGCCGGGCATCCGATAAAAGACGAAGACGATAACGTAATAGGAGCGTATAAATCGGTGTCTATGCAGCCCAAAGAAGGTGCTCTGGAAGTGACCGTAAAGTCTCGGATTTTTATCGATTTCTGGCCAGATGCCGATGTGACGGCCAAGTTTGAATTTCGGCCAAAAGTAAGCCCTGATGGAAAATTGACTTTTGAGGTACTCCTAACGGAATTTGATGCAGATACTGGCCTTTTGGGCGATTTGTTGGGCTTTTTAATCGGCGGATTGCTTGGCGCTATCATCGGCTTGATCATGGGGCCAATTGGCGTCGTCATTTCTGCCAGTTTATTGGCTGGTGGCGGTATAGCCGCTGTGGAAATAACGGAAGCCGTGCTGGAGGAAAAATTCAGCGATGAAGTAGAGGAACAAGCACAAGAAGCCGGAGTAGGTTCTGCCTTTTCTGCTTTTCCTGTTCGCAAGCGCTTGTTTACAGACGATCGCGACCCATTTTTTCATCGACATCACGAAGTGGTACACTTGTTTGAAGAAGCAAGCGTAAATGCCGATGGCATGAGCTTTGCCGGGCAGGCGGTGATGGAAGCCATCAACGAGCCACAATTGGTAAGCTTGGTGGACAAAGAGCGGGGATCGGGTATAGGCGCTTGGAATGGATTGTTGCATTTGATTTACCAAGTACCCGGATTGGGTCGCATTCCCATGCCCTTGAACGAAGTGTTACGCCGCATTCCGCTGCGGCAACTGGCCAGAGTTGGTATAACCCCAGTTGGGGTACGTCGGGAAAAAACAGTGGTCACGGATATTTGTTTTCAATCGGGATTGGATTTACAAACAGCAGAATCCGTTGCGCTGCAAGAAGTAAAAGTTATTTTTGTCTATGGCTATCAGCTCATCCACCCAGTAAATGCGCGGCCTTACTATCGAGCCAGAGCTGATCAGAATCTGTCTAATAATTTTGAGGCCTTACCGGAGTGTTGAAAATAATTGCTATTTTTGGAAAAACATTTTCCTATGCATTCCCCTTTTCCAGGAATGGATCCTTATCTGGAAGGCTATCTTTGGCCTGATGTACATCATCGGCTTGCGGGGGTTATTGCGGAGTTACTTGGGCCATTATTGGCACCAAAATACGTGGCTAGAATTGAGCTATATACCGTTGAAGATACATCGCCAGAAGAGGACATCGGAATTTTATATCCAGACGTTGAAGTGCTTCTAAGAAAAGATGACAAAAGGGAAATTATAGCTCAGCGTTCGCCTTCTCCCTTATCTTTCACGCCTATAACGGTTAGCGTGCCTGCTCTTCCGCAAGTGGAGATTCGCATTCCTTTTGTGGAGATTAGAGATCAAAAAAAGAACCAATTGATCACAGCTATTGAAGTTTTATCTCCTGTAAATAAACGCAGACCGGGCTTAGAACCTTATCGCAAAAAAAAGAAAAATTTGCAACAGGCAGGGGTTCATCTTTTAGAAATTGATTTCTTACGAAGAGGTACCAGGTCATTACAGCATACAGCTATACCGCCATTGGATTACATGGTTGCATTATCTAGGGCTGGGCAGTCAAAGATAGATATCTGGGGTATAGATATCAAGGATAAACTTCCAGTCGTTGCGGTTCCTTTAAAGCATCCGGATAAGGATGTTCCCCTAGATTTAGCCGAAGCAATAAGGCTGATTTACCAAAGAGGGCATTACTACTTATCTATTGACTACACCACATCTCCGCCGCCGCCTTCTTTTTCCAAAGAGGGTAGCCTTTGGTTGAAACAGATACTAAAAGCATATTTTACGGATGAAAATCAATGACTCACACAATCCGGGCTTATACCGCGCTGCGGAACAGCGCTATGAACGCATGCAATACCGCCGTTGCGGAAAAAGTGGTTTGCAATTGCCCATTCTCTCCATTGGCTTATGGCACAATTTTGGGCATACCGACAGCCTAGAAAATGCCCGGCATATACTGCGCACCAGTTTTGACCATGGCATCACCCATTTTGACTTGGCCAACAACTACGGCCCGCCTTATGGTGCAGCGGAGGAGAATTTTGGCCGCCTTTTTCGCGAAGATTGGAAACCCTACCGGGATGAACTCATTTTGTCCACCAAAGCAGGCTGGGACATGTGGCCGGGGCCTTACGGGAATTTAGGTTCTCGCAAATACCTCATGGCCAGCATTGACCAGAGCCTGAAAAGGATGGGGGTGGACTATGTGGATATTTTTTACAGCCATCGGCGCGACCCGGATACGCCGCTGGAAGAGACCATGGGGGCTTTGGATCAAATTGTACGACAGGGCAAGGCGCTTTATGCAGGCATTTCTCAGTACCAGCCGGAAGATACCGCAAAAGCTGCTGCAATATTGCGCCAGATGAGAACGCCCTTGCTCATTCACCAACCGAGGTACAGCATGCTCGACCGTTGGGTGGAAAATGGGCTAATGGATACTTTGGAAAAAGAAGGCATTGGTGCCATTGCTTTTTCCCCTTTGGAACAGGGGATTTTGACCAATAAGTATTTGAAAGGCTTACCTGATGATTCCCGAGCAGTGCGAGACGGGCGCTACCTGAAACCGGAATTTCTGAGCGACGAACTGCTGAATAAGGTAAGAAGGCTGAATGATCTAGCCCAAAACAGGGGCCAAAGTTTGGCGCAAATGGCCATCGCTTGGTTGTTGAAAGACCCACGCATCACTTCTGTGTTGGTGGGTGCAAGTAGCCCTAAGCAGATGTTGGATAACATAGGCACGCTGGAAAACCTGCACTTTTCCAGCGAGGAGTTGGCTGCTATTGAGGCGGTTATTAAGTAGTATGCAAAAAAAATGCCTCCCTTGAAGCAGTTTGAGGTATCCCAAACTGCTTCAAGGGAGGCATAACAAGTATAGTTCCTTATTCTACCACCATCTTCATGGCCGTAGTTTGGCCTTGCGTTTGCAAACGCAACATATAAATGCCTTTCGGCAAATCGCTCAAATCCAGTTCCAACTGCTGTAAACCGATACCATTTGAGCTGGTTTTTAAGACTGATTTCCCCATTAAATCAAATATTCCGACCTGATAAGCAGCCTGCTCTGCCAAGTCAAAACTGATTTGAACAGCGCCGGAAGTTGGGTTGGGCAAAGTCTGAAGCTTGAAATGAGCGTTGGAAACTACTTCTTTGGTACTTACATCTACCAGCAGTGCTTTGTCAATTTCCATAAAATTGATAAAGTTTGTCTCCACGGGATCCATATCGCCCCGAACAATCCAGCCCGGACGGAAATCCTGCTGATAGATCAGTTCTAGGTTGTCGCCTACTTCTCTGATCAAACTTGGATGCAGTGCTTCTATGAAATTGACCAAATCTGGCTCTTGCACAAATTCCTCAGCAATCAAGTCTAATGGCTCAGTCCAGGTTTCTCCGCCATCTGAGGAGGCAATGGCGTAAATGTGGCGGTAAAATTGCCCGTCTTCCTGATTGATAAAATCTTCACCTTCTATCAGACCAGCATAAACGACAAACAAATTACCCGCTGCATCAATACCCGCAGAAGCAAAAGAAGTCAAGGACGTGAAATAGGTAGCCAATTCGTCTATGGAACCAACATCAAGCGTATCATTGCCATTGCGATCCACTACATCTGCTATGGTACGTATCTCATTGCTGGCATAACTTTCATTCCAATAGGCTAATCCACTCGTAGCTGGGAAGTAAGTCCATTGCCCATCTGTCAAGTCATCATCCAACACGTACATTTGGCCATAAAACACATGAGCCACACCACTGTGATCTAAAAGAACCGTGCCGGAATTGTCGGAGGTGAAAATGGCCAGTGAGTCGGGCTGGTTTTCATCATATGGAGGCAGGTCCTCAATGGTGTATCCTTGATCTATGAGATACTGATCGATTGGAAAATCCTTGACAATGGTTTTAGTCCAGGTGTCGCCATTATCGGTTGACTTGAACAGTAAAATATCCGTCCATTGGTTGAATAATCCGATAGCTACGTTTTCTCCTCTTGCATCAATGAAGTAAGAATCAGCAGCTTGTAATTGCGTTGTGAGGCTGGCGTCAAGACCCGGAATGATTCGATCTGTAATGTCCCATGTAGCACCGCCATCCGTAGAGCGATAGTACAAAATATGCAAATCCACCCCTTCATACACGACGCCACCATTGGCTACGGGAAGGGTAACGCCAATCACATGAATGGTTTCCCCATCTGTACCGCCTACTGCTGAGCGCGGCCAAACGATCCCAAATGGGGTAGTAGTAGGCAAGATTTCAGCAATCCAGGGATCAGAACTCGCATTGCGGCGCAGAATGTGGGTGCCGTAAATGCCAGGTGTGAATACATGGTTGACAATCAACTCTTTGCCGCTTGCTGTAACTACGTGATTGGGCCAGCCGGTACGGATACCATCCTCTAGTCGTTCACTTGGGGCTACATCCCAGCTACCTCCAACAGAAATATTATAACCTGTACCCCGATCAGGATAACCCGTTTCTTCAAATCCCATCGTCCAAACGGTCATGATGTTGCCTTCGGCAGATTTGGAAATGCGCTTACAGCCAGAATAATTGGATTGTAAATCATATTCGGTAGTCCCGATGGTTGCTTCTGAGTTTCTGAAAATCAGCGGAGTGTTGGACGGGGTGTTTTTTATACCAGGATGATCGGAAGGCAGAGCACCCATTTCATGCGAGGCTTTCATAAGCACTCCTTGCATCGCATTGGCATGTTTTTTGAGCGGCGAAACTTGAGCATTTGCTTCATAGCAAAAAAGCCCTAGAAGCACACTACACAGTAAAGGAAGTCCACGTAAGTTCATAGAAAGAATTTTTAGTTTATAAAGAAAATAGAACAAAATTGCCAGGAGGCATAATGAGAGTTGATCTATATCCAATCCTTAAAGATGGCTTATTAGTCGCTTGGGACATTATTTATGACCTAAAAATACGTTGAAAACCAGAGTTGACCAAATAATAGGATAGCAGATTTTAGACAAATGTATTATTTCAGTGAAAGCAGCATGATTTTTTCTTTCATTTATTCAGACACTATCAGATTGCTAATTGCTATACATAAGCATAAGGCAAGAGCGGCTATTGCACATGTGGTTCAAACAAGGTGCAGATTGAAAGAAAAAAGATCATATTTGATGTTTAGTTATCAAAAAATGATTATTTTTGTAAAATATGAATAGTATATGAAGGTATATTTAGAAGAAGTTGCTTCTGGAGTAACGATTGAGGCATTAATTACTAAAGCGGAAGCTAAGGAAATGCCCCTAAAGAAGAAAGGATGGCAATTCAATTGGAGACAGTTGAGTAAAACAGAG
This sequence comes from uncultured Saprospirales bacterium, assembly GCA_937864265.1. Classification (GTDB taxonomy): domain Bacteria; phylum Bacteroidota; class Bacteroidia; order Chitinophagales; family Saprospiraceae; genus CALMIR01. The sequence goes on from CALMIR010000017.1 coordinate 106,332, forward strand.
GGAGCTGACTTTTATAAACTGACAAAACTCGACACGCCCGAAGAAATAGAAGGCGTTTTAATGATAACCCTTTTAAATGAAGAAATGCTTTACATGAACAATATAGAAGTGGCACCTCATAATTATGGTTCGAATGGAAAATATTCAAAGGTAGCAGGTAGTTTACTAGCTTTTGCCTGCTATAAAAGCTTTGAACAAGGGAAAAGCTATTATTTAGGCTATTTGTCTTTTGATAGTAAAACGAGCTTGATAAGATTGTATCAGGAAAAATACGGTGCTACACTAGCTATGGGGCAAAAGATGTTTTTCGACCCGGATGCCGGGAAGAAATTGATGAAAAAATATTTAAAACTGGGGTTATAATTATCTCCTAAAAAATATTTAAAGATGGCAAATGGCAATATCATTAATGCTGGCGGAATAAATGGTCTTGGGGAATCTTTAGTAAACATGAATAGTAAGGACTTTAAATTCCTCAAAGAGCTTATTAAACAGAGTTATGAAAATCAGACAGAACAATCAAGAATTGAAGCGGGGCTTCTGGCTATTAGGTTTCAGATGGAATCATACTTAAATGCAAATTTGAAAACAGAGGACATCAAGCCTGCGGGTTTTTTTGTTGAAAAAATATTGAATACTGTAAAAATTAATAAGAAGCAATTTGCTGAATACATTGAGTATGAATACAGTAATTTTATCGCTGTTCTTAGAGGGCGGCGAAAAATTAACAGTGAATTGGCCATTAAATTAGGCCAAATTTTCAAAATAGAACCTGCAATATGGTTGCATATCGAAAGTAAAAATGAATTGATCAACACGCTCAATCATTTCAATGGATCATTCAATTTATCAGATCTTTTGAAACAGGCATCTTGAGTACCTTACATAAATATTGCAAGAACAAAAAAAATGGCGACAAACCTAGATTTGCCGCCATTTTTTTTGAACGATTAAGACAATTACTTCACCATCAACTTGGCAGAAGCCGCCTTATTATCAGAACGCAAAATCATGTAGTACAAACCACTTTCCAGGTTGTCAACGTTGAAAGTTACCTGGTTGTTGGCAAATCCTCTAGCCGTTTCAATATCGCTCACCTTTTGGCCAATCGCGTTGTAAAGGCTCAGCGTGTATTGGCTGTTTGACTCCAGATCGAATTTCACCATGACTTCGCTAGAAGCCGGGTTAGGACGAACATCCAGATTAAAGAATTCAGGCGTAACCACTTCTTCTGTGCTCACCAAACCTAAATCTTCAGGGGTCAATTCCAGATAGATGATGAAATTGGTTTCAGCCGGATCCATATCACCGCGAACAATCAAGCCCGGGCGGAAATCCTGCTGATAAATCAATGGTACATTACCTGTAAAGCGATTTGGAATACCAGGGAATACGCCTTCGATGAAGTTCAGCAAGCTTGCATCGGTCAGGGTTTCTTCGTTGATTGCATCGTAAGGATCAGTCCAGGTTGCACCACCATCAGTAGAAGCTACCAAGTAAATGTGGCGATAGTTCTGACCATCTTCTGAGTTTTCAAAGTCTGTACCTTCTACCAAACCGGCATAAGCAACATACAGGTTGTTGTCAGCATCCACGCCAGCACTTGGTTGGCCTGTTAAAGAAGCAAAATACAAGGCAATGTCATTAACATCAAGTGTGTCGTTGCCATTTCTGTCGATGACATCGGCAATGATGGTGCTTTCACCTGTACCCATAGTTTCGTTCCAATAGTACAAACCGCTGGTACCTGGGTAGTAGCTAGAGTTGCCATCTGTCAGGTCATCGTCCTGTACCCACATACGACCCCAGAATACATGCACCATACCGTTGTTGTCCACTACAACTGAGCCAGTTTCGTCGTTGCTCAAGATCGCTAAAGAATCGGGCTGGCCTTCTTCTTCAGAATAAGTAGGCAGGTCGGCTGCGGTATAACCCTGGTCGGTCTGGTACAAATCCAGTGGGAAATCATGAACGATGTGCTTAGTCCATGTCTCGCCATTATCGGTAGATTTCATCAGAATGACATCGCTGAAACTTTCAACAAACAAAACAGCTACCACATCGCCATTAGCATCAATGGCATAACCATCGGCAGTACCAGAGGTGATGGCTGTTTGATCCAAGCCAGGCAGGATCACATCGGTCTTGTCCCAAGTTTGACCACCGTCGGTAGAACGATAGTAGAGGGGATGCCCATCTACGCCTTCATATATGGCACCGCCATTAGCTACTGGATAAGAAATGGCCAATACGTGGATATTGTTTCCAGATCCAGCAGCACGTGGCCACAATTGGCCTACAGGAACAGTAGTGGCTATCTCTCCTTCTGTCAAGGTACCATCAGTGGCTTTGATGGTATAGTGCAACCTTGGAGTACCAGAGTGTGCCACTACAAATTCAGTACCATCTTCCAACCAAACGTGGTTAGGCCATCCGGTACGGGTAGCTGCTTCCAAACGGACAGCAGGCTGTGGGCCCCATGAACCGCCATCGCGGCCATTATAGCCTGTACCGCGATCAGAATAACCAGTCATTTCCTGGCTCATGGTCCATACGGCACGAACATCACCAGCGGCATTTGAAGAAATACGGTCGCCAGTAGAGTTGTTGGCTTGCAAATCATAGAATGTCGTACCAATAATGACTTCCTGATCAGCGCGAAACTGAATGGGCAATACCACAGGAGGGGCATCAGTTGACACATTTTCAGGCATTTGAGGTAGATCGTCCACGCAATCCTCTCTGAATTGAGGCTGATTGAGCGTTCCTTTTCTCACCAATTGTTGGGCATTGAGCACAACGGTAGCGCATACGATAGTTGCCACTAAAGCAAATAGTCGAGTTATTTTCATAGTAATCATTTTGATTAAGTGATTAGATAAATTGCTTATAAGGAAAAACAAATTTGCTCAAAAGTGTTCGCAAATAATAGTACCCGTTTGTAAAATAGCTTACAAAAGGAGTGATCTTTTTGCGAAACCGGGGCGAAATATAAGCTTAGTTTGTCAAATAGGACAAATGTTGCGATAAAATTGTTTAAGAAATTAAGAGTAGGGTGATGGGCGGAGTGCGGTAATTTTTGGTTTCCCTGCCCCCGTCTTCTCCCGCGTTTTTCGCGGGATCATTCGGTCAAGCGGCTTAGACGGGTGATTTTTTACCCGGCTGAGTACAGCGAAGACGGGCAAGCCACTACTTTTCCTTTAAGAAATCTAACATCAACTGGTTGACCTGTGACCTGTCCTGAAAAACGTTGCTCAAAAAGCAAGCCTTAGCCCTGCCAGTCAAATCCTCGAAGGCCCAGCTTTAGCATTGCCATCAATTCCTCAACCACATAGCTTTAGCCAAGCCTTAGCCCTGCCAATCATTCAATAAAGTCCGTATTCAAGAACCAAGACAGGACAAATTTGACTACCATCTATAAATAACGGAACTTGTGGGCATTAAACAGACAAAAAGCAGATGAGTGGCATCAAAGAGATATTGGTCTTGCACTTTTGGGTCAATTCAGAAAATAAAAGGCCCTTGGAAGCACTCTTGGCCGATCGGAAGGCTTTGCCTAAAGACCGCATTGCCATTCTGCGTGAATTGGAGGAGGAACATCTGCGTGAAAAGCCCGGGCTATCAATACCTCCTGCCTAGCCTAAAGTTTTAGCAATTTAAGCCTAGCCTTATTTCCATTTTTTTCCAATACTTCCAGCCAATACATCCCAGAAGGCAAGTCGCCAACAGGGCATTCCATTTGATCTGAAGCAAAAGTATTCGGATATCGTTGAACCACTTGTCCATTTGCGGCTATTAGATTTAACAAAAGAACCTCCTTTGTTTCCACCAGAATAAAACGATCGCTTGCCGGATTGGGAAATAACCGATAGGGGCTGAATGACAAAGAATGATGGCTGTTGATAACTATGCTAAGTTCCTCAGAAACAGCCTCACAACCATTTGCATCAATGGTTTGCACCGCATAAGCGCCGCTTTCCTCCACCAGTAAATTTTGTGCCGTAGCCCCATTGATCGTGATACCGTCTTTTAGCCACTGGTAGCTTATCGCTTCGCTAGCGGTCAATAAGTTCTCGTTTTGAGCAATCGTGGGAACGATGGGCGGATAAAACGCCACATCGAAAGGCAAGTTGAGGGTCACCTCACAAACGCCATCGCTGACGAGTACCTCGTAGCTGCCCGAGGAAGTAATCGCATAGCTGTTTTCAAAAAACTGTGCAATGCCTCCATCTTGGATCATGTAATAATCGTAGTTGTTGTCCACCTGAACTACAATTTCACTCTGGCCTTCGCAATAATTGGCAGGTTGTAGGACGGAAAGGCTTGGGATTATTGGCGGATGAATAAGCACATCGATATCGCCAGATAGGGCGCTGCACCCATTGCTGGAAACGATCTCGTACTGGTAAATACCGGATTCAGAAATACCGAGGAATGGAGAGGAGGACTCGTTGACCAATTGTCCGTTCAAATACCAGCGGTACAAAAAACCACCGCCGGGAGCAGTCAGCTTTAAACTCTCCACATCACAGACTTCTAGCGCTATATCTTCTGTACTTACTACGGGGGCTTCCAAAAAAGCAACTTCAATAGGTTCAGAAATCACCTCGCATGGGCCTCTGCTGACACTGGCGGTGTAACTTCCAGCTTCTTTTGCCCATAGCGATGTGCCGTGAAAGTCAATAGGTTCATTGTTGAAATACCATTGGATGGGGTAGGGCGTATCTTCCAACACCAGCAGCGTAGAATCGCCTGGGCAAACCATCGTAGGATCAGGTTGGCTCAGATTGGCCGCTAATGCAGGTGTTTCGGGAAAAGATAAGCCTTCCATTTCTAGTACAAAGAGGCCATGGCTGATGTCGGATGCGATGATTTTGCCGGAAGGCAAAAAGGGATATACGCCCCAACAGCCCTCATAACCGGGATAGGTCGTGTTTTCAGGATAGGTGTCGTACCAGGCCACCTGTTGTACATCAGCCGGGTTGCTTAGGTCAAATACCTGAACACCATCGTGGTAATATGAAATCACTACATAATTGCCGCGAATAAAAGGGTTGTGGGCGATACTGCTGGTGGAAGTAGGCGCTTGTAAGGCCGATTTAAACAAGTCGAGTAAGGTGATTTGCTGTGGATCGCTGACATCCACGAGCTTGAGGCTCAAACCATGCGTTTCGTCGGCAAAAACCAATAAATCACTGTTTTCGTGCAACCAACTGGAATGGTTGTACCCCTGCTGCGGATAGCTAGTTAAAGACCCCAATGTAATGATGTTGCTTGGGTCGCTAAAATCATATACCCAAAGCCCGTTGCCACCATGAGAGCAATAGCCGATATTGTCGCGTACAAAAATATCATGCACATATCCCCCCGGCAATCCTCCATTGCGCATCAAAACCGGGTTTGCGGGATCCTGAGATAGGTCGTAAACCAGGGTATTACTTCCTGCGCCAACCACATAAATCCGCCCCGGGCCTTCATCAATATAAATATTATGTGAAGTGAAAAAATCGCCGTTTAGTTGGTTAACCATGCTCACCGATTCGGGCAAATTGCTGAGGTCAAAAACCATCAAACCATCGCTTCCTTGGTCTGCTACCGCATAGGCATAGTGCTGGTATGTTTTCATATCCCGCCAAATGGAATTCACCGAACCTTCAAAGCGATTTATTTCCATCGGATTTTCAGCATCGGTAATATCAAAAAAATGTACGTATTTTGCAGAGCCGAGGATAGCATATTCATGGCCCTCGCAATCAGAATACCCCCAAATGTCGTTGTAGGTAATGCTGCCTGCTGAGGGCAAGGTCGGGTCGTCCCATTGTCCCAATAGGTTCATATTGAGGCTGCTTTGCGCCTGGACATTGGATAGAACAGCATACGACAAGCAGAGTAAAAGCATTTTCTTCATCGCGATTATTTTTTGAGCATTCAGAAGGCATGAGTAGGCCTGTAAAGGTAAACAATTAGTGCGGTTTTTCGAGTACCTTTTTGAAATTGTCAAAGAACTGAAATGGTAAGGTACAAGCCAAATCGGCCAAACACCCAGCATTGATTATCCGGGTAAGCATCCAAGATTATGAGCCAAGATAAGTTATTAGAAGTAAAAAATCTGAGCACTGTTTTCAATACCATCGAAGGAGAGATTCGAGCGGTGGATGATATCAGTTTTACAGTTCATCAAGGTGAAACGGTAGGGATTGTTGGTGAATCTGGCTCCGGAAAATCAGTGACTGCGCTTTCCTTAATGCGTTTGGTTCCCAACCCTGGAAAAATCATTTCTGGCAATATCCTCTACCATTCAGCAACGAATGCCCATGCAGTGGATTTGCTTCAAATACCTGAAAGTGAAATGCGATTGCATCGGGGCAATGAAATTTCCATGATTTTTCAGGAACCCATGTCCTCGCTCAATCCGGTTTTTCGCTGTGGCGAGCAAGTGGCAGAAGTACTGTGGCTTCATCAAAAAATGGGCAAGCAGGAAGCCAGGAACAAGGTGTTGGAATTATTTGGCAAAGTACAATTGGGTAATCCGGAGCGCATTTACGCGGCTTATCCACACCAGTTATCAGGCGGCCAAAAACAGCGCGTAATGATTGCCATGGCGATGGCCTGCCAGCCGAAAATACTCATAGCCGACGAACCGACTACCGCCCTGGATGTAACTGTACAGAAGGCCATTCTCGATTTGATGAATGATCTAAAAAAGGAACTGAATTCGGCGGTTTTGTTTATTTCTCACGATTTGGGGGTAATAGCCGAAATAGCTGACCGGGTCATTGTCATGTTTAAAGGAAAAATAGTTGAACAGGGCAATGTGCTGGATATATTTGCCAATCCTAAGCACCCTTACACCCGCAGTTTGCTGGCTTGCCGCCCGCCTTTGGACCAGCGACTTCGCCGTTTACCCGTTGTTAGCGATTTTATGGAAGTCCGGCAATTAAAAGATGGTGAAATTGACATTCGAGAGAAAAACGGCACACTCGAGCAGGTCGTTTATCCCATGCGTATTCCTTCCTTTGAAACCAAAAAACGCTTACTCCATCTGTCTGAAAAACCGCCCATCTTAGAAGTTAAAGGATTGAAGACCTGGTTTTCTGGGAAGAAAAACTGGCTGGGGCAAACGACAGAATATGTCAAAGCCGTGGACGACGTGAGTTTTGAAGTATATCCGGGCGAAACCCTGGGTTTAGTAGGGGAGTCGGGGTGTGGAAAAACTACCTTGGGTCGCACCATTTTGGGACTTACCAAAGCCCAAACGGGAAAAGTCATGTACAAAGGCCGTTCTTTGCTGGATATGAACGATGATCAAATGAAGGAAATTCGCCAGGAAATGCAGATCATTTTTCAAGACCCCTATGCCTCGCTCAACCCTAGAATGACGATTGGGAGCGCGATCATGGAGCCGATGCGGGTACACAAACTTTATGTAACAGATGAAGAACGGGAGGAGCGGGCTTTACAACTCCTCGATGTAGTCAATTTAGAACCTAAATATTTTCATCGCTATCCCCACGAGTTTTCAGGTGGGCAGCGCCAACGTGTGGCCATCGCTCGGGCATTGGCACTGAATCCCAAGTTCATCATCTGCGACGAATCGGTTTCGGCATTGGATGTGTCCGTACAAGCCCAAGTGCTCAACTTGCTCATTGACCTTAGGGAAAAATACAAGTTTACCTACATTTTTATTTCCCACGATTTATCGGTCGTAAAATTCATGAGTGACCGCATGATCGTGATGAATCAAGGCAAAATCGAAGAACAAGGCCCTGCCGATGAAATTTACGAAAATCCAAAATCGGCTTATACGGCTCAACTGATTGAGTCCATACCTAAGGGCAACCTCGATAGCATAAGGGAAAGGATGAAACGATAAAGTTATCGGACAACTTCAAGTCGTCCGATAACTATTTTATTCTAGCGGCCAGATACGACTAGCTTCTTCGTCCGATAACCTTCTTGAGTTAAAACGGATACCAGGTAAGTTCCCGTAGGCAATTGGCTGACATTCAGCACACGGGTATCTTGTTGTACATTTTCGTATTGAGCAGACATCACTACTTTGCCCATCATATCAATTACTTTCACCTGTACTTGCTCGCTGATATTTTCCAGATCAAACTGCAAGTTAACCAATTCTGTAGCAGGATTTGGCATCATAGTGAAACGATCAGCTGCCAAAACAGGCAGGTCTTCAGTTCCAACGGGAACGTAACCATCCAAGTGCAAACGCAGCACCGGGCGCAAACCACCATGAGGCAAGCCAGGGGTATCATCATTCCACCATTCAAAACCATCCACTTCAAAAACATAAGTTTCCGTTCCAATGGTAGCCATTTCCCAAACATTGCCATAGCCTGCTAGGTTGTGATCGCCTGCTACTGAATATGCAGGAGGCGAAAAGTTGTCATCTAGTAAACCATTATGGTTGAGCATCAAGATATAAGTCTTGTTGGCTTCCAAAGCAATTGGCGTTTCAAACTCTACTAAAATTAAATCTGATCCAGTTTCAGTACCTTCCAGTTCATACTCTGCACTTCCCAAGAAGTTTCCTGCAAAGTCATTCCGATCAACTGCATTACTTGCATCGTTGTCCAGATTGCCGTCTCCATCTGGGTCAGCATCAAACAATTCCAAGGAGAACGTCAACCCGGGAGCAAGTTCAGCCGCATTGGCAATTGCAAAGGAAGCATAAGTGGCACTAGTTGCAGTTGCACCGGTTCTGTAGATAGCTCCGATGTTGAAGATAAGCGTACCTGCGCCTTGATAAGCGGCTTCATTGAGTTCGAAATTGACGTTCTCGTAAATATCCCCATTATCCAAGCGTAACACATAATCATCTGAAACATCAAATGAGATGGATAAGGTTTCGCTGTCTAAAGGGGTATTACCAGCTTCAGTAGATGCTGAAAATTCAATAGTATAGGTACCTACTTCAGATGGAGAATATTCATCGAAAAACACCCTCAATTCTCCGGATAAATCAACAGGAGGCGGTGCAAGAGTATCAATAGACGCGGTTAATGTTGTGGTACTACCTCCTGGGGCAGTTATTGTAGCAGTAACCTCAACATTAGGAATGGGCAGTGTATCGCGGTTGATCAATACCAATTGGATACTGTCCAATACTTTGGCTTGATTGACATCTGTACCATGTGCATAAGTGGCTGAGGCATCATACATGTAGTTGTTTAGAATAGTTATATTGACCGGCCCTCCAATTAATGCACTCAAATCCTCAATGATCTTGCGGTCTTCATAAGTAATAAACAAACTCGGAATCACTGTTAAATCACCCACAGCGCCAGCACCCATCCAAACCAAGCCATCGGTATGCGTACCGACAGTTAAGCCCAATGGGGCCCGATTAGCGACAATAGCTGCTACGGCACCGGAGCTTTCCACATTTTGTACCTTTACCCCGAATTCGCAGGTGCCACGGCCAGTCATAGCAATTTTGCCATTCAATTCTTCGCCATTTACAGGAGCCACACAGCCATAAAAACCCACTGGTGACCAGGTGTCATTATCCGACGGAACCGTTTCCCCATCGTTGACAAAAGCGATATCAGCTGTAATTTCAGCAGGGAAAGCAGGGCCAAAATTGGCACCCAGGCCATCCAGCATCAGACCTTCCGCTTCCGGGTTGTTGATCCTGAGTTTTAAAGCCCTTTGTTGAGCATGGGCCTCGGAAAATGAAATCAGGCTCATCGCTAGCAATAGCAGCCAAGCCATAGACAATTTGGTAAATTTGTAGTTCATACTAATCCTGTTTTTATGAATGAAAGAAAATAAAAAAGCATTGAAAGGCTTTGCCTGAAAGGATAAATACAGAAAGGAGCCTCTTTGGTGAGTTGCGGAAATGGCATGGAGGCCAATACGGGTAAACGAACCGGATCGGGATGACGTTAGCAAAGCGTTTTTCATACTAATAGCAACCGTTCTTGATCAGGGATACAAATGACAGCAGAATGAAACAAAGCATCCTAGTTATTTACCATTCTAAAAGTATAAGAATGATATGCACGTTGTTTGCTGTAACATTTGGTATTGAAAATTTCCTAATCACCAGTTGGTCTTCAAAATTACAGAAATAGTTGTATATTTTACTGACATCCGCTGTTTTTTTTTGAAAATGTTGCAACTCTTTGCCTTTTTCTATCGTCTTTAATCTGAACTTTGTCTAAGAAAAAGATCATTTCATCTATTTCTGCCCCGGATTTGGTATAAAATGATCTAACTTTGACCAAATTGTTTCAAAGCAGATTGTCATGAAAAAAATCACCACCCGAACTGTATTATTTTCTTTGTTATTGATGGCTAGTGCTGCTTCTTACATTTTTTTGAATATTGCCTCCTGGAAACAGGATCAGGCGCGTTTAGAAAAGGAAACTCCACTGGAAGAAGATTTAGAAGCTGAGCAAAATAAGCTTTTTTTACCCGATGTGCAAGTTTTGAAAAAACTAGTAGAAACGGGAAGAAAGTTAGTGCCTTGAGGGCAGGTAGGCGAAAAGGAGGGCTTAGGTTAGGCTTTTCCCGCCCGGGTAGGGAGTATTTGATGGCAATGCTAAAGCTTGGCTGTTCCCGGTCGGGCAGGGAGTATTCGACTGGCAAGCACGTAAACCACGCCTTCATCGTGGCGCGGCCTGAAACCTGAAACAAAGCTCTGCCTATTGCCCCGCCTTGAAACCACCCGCCTCCCGCCGAAAGCGGAATTCGCCCGCCCGGCCCGTCCGACCGGATCAATCCGGGCGGGACGATCCCGCTGAGGCCGATACGCTCAGCGGGATCGTCCGGGGGCAGGAAAAACAGAAACAAAGCTCTGCCAACCGCCCCGCCTTGAAACCTGAAACCCAATAAGGCTTTTACCTCATATCCTCAAAAAAAGCTATCTTTCCCTCAAAAACCCGCATGACCAAACCTGTCATCCTACTTGCATTTGCCAACGAACAAGAGAGCAGACAATCCTATCTGCGCAACTTACCCTTGGAAATCAACCAGTTAGACCGCATTTTGGGCAAAGCAGCGGACGAAGGACTTTGTGATTATAAAATACTGACCAACGCCACACTTCCCGGGCTCTTCGAAGTTTTTAGAGATAAAAAATACCGCGACAGGATTGCCATTTTTCATTTTAGTGGCCATGCCGACAGTTGGTCGCTGATGTTGGAAAGCGACCAAAAGAAAAGTAAAGCGGTTCGATCGGATTGGATCGGCGAGCTATTTGCCGACCAACGCAGCTTGCAACTGGTTTTTCTAAATGGCTGTTTTTCCATTCAGCAAGCTGAACAGTTGCGGGATAAAGGCATACCAGCCTGCATCGGGACGGTGGCAGAAGTAGCTGACCGCATAGCTTATGAACTCTCCACAGCTTTCTACAACAACTTGACAGCCGGATTGTCGATCGATCGGAGCTGGAAAATGGCTACACAGGAGGTGAGCAGTGATAAAGACACTTCAGCGGCGGCGGAATACTATCACCAAGACGAGGCCAGAGGACCGATTTTGCGCGCAAATATCAATCGTTTTCCCTGGGAAATCCTCTATCGCGATCCCAACGGTGAAGTTTTGCAATGGAATTTGCCTACGGCTGCGGGTAATCCCCTTTTCGGCCTGCCGCCCATTCCGGCTGATAAATATCCTCTACCCAACGAGCCATTTCGATTTTTGGGGCGCTATACGGAAAAAGATGCGGGGGTGTTTTTTGGAAGGGGAGAAGCTTTGCAACAGCTTTATCGCAAAATTACAGCTTCCTCGGGTGCACCACTGGTATTGCTTCATGGACAATCGGGTGTGGGAAAGTCGTCGCTCATTCATGCTGGATTAGTGCCCCGTTTGGAAAGTGATTATGCGGTCATTTATTTGAGAAGAGATGGGGAAAAAGGATTGATGCTTCAATTGTTTGAGGCTTTAGGCGTAGATAATGCGGCCTCGACCCAACCCCGCGAAGACCGGGAAGTTGTCAAAGCCCGGATACAGGATGATATTCGCCAATTGGAGGCCACCCTGAGTGTTTTGGAAGGAGATGCCAGGCAGCAAGTGGAACGCCTGATCCAGAACTACCAGTCGCAGCTTCAAAAACTGGAACAGAACCTGCCTGAAATCAACCTTGATTTAGCTGAAAACTGGCGCAAGATCGAGCAGTCATCCAGCAAAAAAGGACTGATTCTATTCGTTGACCAATTAGAAGAAGTGATTACCCGGCCCAACGAAAAATTGCCCAACGAACTGGACAGCTTTTTAAATCAGGTACGCCTCATTTTTGAGCCAATTGAAAAGCGCCCTAGTGGAAAATTGGTGTTGAGCTATCGCAAGGAGTACCATCCGGAAATTCTCAAAGCCATTAAAAATCACCAAATTCTGAAGGAAGAGTACTTTTTAACCAGGCTCGATAAAAAAGGGGTTATTGAAATCATCACGGGATTGACGACTACGGAACAACTTCGGGAAAAGTACAACCTGAATATTGATCCAGGGTTACCCTTGGAAATGGCCAATAATTTAGTCTCCGACCCAGATTCTCCCATTGCACCGATATTGCAAATTATACTCACCAAACTTTGGCAGGCGCAGGCGCACAAAACAGCACCCAGGTTTAGCGTGGAGGATTACAGGCAGTTGCAGGAAAAAGGCATCTTACTCAATGATTTTTTCAAACAGCAGATGGAGAAAATTGCTGCTTGGGAAGAAAAAACAGGCCATCGGGCAGTCAGTTCCGGCTTGGCACTGGATATATTAAATTACCACACGACACGTCTGAGTACTGCTGAAAGCCGCGATATGAATCAGTTGCGGATGTTGTATCAACACCAGGAAGCATTATTGGACGGGCTGATCAATGAGTTCAAGCAACATTATTTGTTATCGGAAGCCGAGCAAGAGTACACCGCATTAGCACACGATACACTGGCCCCCATCATCCATCGCCAAATGCGGGATTCGGACAAACCGGGCCAAAGGGCACTGCGCATTTTGGAAACCAAAGTCATTGATTTCATCAAAAATCCGGATGAAACCATCATAGAGGAAGAAGACTTGGGTGCTGTGGAAGATGGCAAGAACGGGATGCGAACCTGGATGCCTATTGAAGAAGAACTCATTGAAAAAAGTCGGGATCACAGGGCTGCCTTGCGCGCTTACCGATTGCGTAACAAACGCATCCGCTTGTTTGCAGTAGTCGCCATCAGCCTTTTGGCAGGGCTAGCCACCTGGCTATGGTTGCAATCGGAAAAACGGGCAAAAGTGATTGCCAATGATGCACTTTTTAATGAAGGCCGTTTGGAGGTTTTGACAGACCCAGTAACCGGCATCGCAAAAATGGAAGCCGCCTATCTGGCAATGAGTGAAAAAGATGCAGGCAAATTAGCAGCTATCTACCAAACGTACAACGCCAACTTATTTTACCAAATACAGTATCAGCCAAAGGATCGGGGCTTTTTAAAGCAGGTTGCGTTTTCTAATGATGGGAAATATTGGGCAAGCAGCTCCGATATGGATCATAAAATTTTGCTATTCGATGCCCAAAATCAAAAGGAAATAGCTGTTTTTGAGCAGGCTGCGGGTACCTGCACAGATTTGGTATTCGGCACGGACAACACCTTGTGGATAGGTTCTATTGATCGGAATGTCTATCACTGGAATTGGCAAAACCAGCAAGTCAGCATATTTGCCGATGAGGAAGACAAGGCGCCTGTTAGAAACCTATCTGTTTCACAAGATGGAAAGTGGCTTTTGGTAGCTCACAACGACAATAGGGTCAAGTGTTGGGCTGTAGCTGAACCAGAGCATAGTATGCTAACTTGGCCTGAGGAAAGCGAAGCTACAGACTACAAAATCAACAGTATCGCCCTTAGCCTGGACAAAACAAGTCGCGAGCCACAGATATGGATTGGTACAAAAAGCGATGAATTATTATTATTGGATAGATTTGGTAAACAGAGCTTTATAGCATCTTTTGAACATGCGTCGATTGATCAGGTTCTGATGGCGGACACATCATCAAAAGCGTATTTGTTGGTAAACGGCAAGGTAGAAATACTTGAGCTTTTGGGAACAAAGGGACACTTGCGCTCCAGCTTGGATCAATTTACCGATGTGGTCAAAATAGCTTTGACTCCTGATCATCGTTTGTTGTTAGGAGCAAGGCGGGGCGGCAAAGGTTTTGTATGGGATATTTCCAAGAAACAATTGCTGTACGAGATCAAAGGCCATCGCGCTGATATACACAGCTTGGCTTTTTCAGCTTCGCCCGATCGAATTTTAACAGGCTCGGCAGACACCAGTATCCGACAGTGGAATCTATACAGCCCTTATCCGCAAAGACAAGTACAAGCAGGTTATTACAGCATAAACAGCCTGGTTTATAGTCCTGATGGAAAACACTTGGCCTCAGTCAATAGCGCTAATGAATGTTACATACAGGAACTTCGTACTGGCAAAATGACGGCGTTGCCCGCTATAACTACAGTACTTACTTCCCCTTTGATCTTTTCCCCCGATGGTCAAATCCTAGCTATTGGTGACGAGAAGGGTCAAGTTCATCTATTTGATCTCGCCACGGGTCAAAGCAAAGGAAAACTTGAATTTTTGCCCCAATCCATTATTGATTTGGTTTGGACTGAAAAAGGCATCGTGGCTTTACATGAAAATGGATTACTGAGTTGTAAAAATTATCCAAATGGAGCATTAAGTCAATCCCAGCAAGGCGATTTTTCTGCTATTGAAATGGGGGCTAATGGCGGATTGGCAGCTTTAAGCTCCGGGGATATTTTCTTTTTATCCTTACCTGATCTAAAGGTATCTGACCAAGCATCTTTCTCAGCCCATGGCAGTAAATGGTATGGCTTGATAGCTGGCGCTGACGAACTCATTTTACAAGCCGATGGCGATAAAGCCCTTGTTTTTGATCTGGCTAGCAAACATTTTGATGGCTATTTGCCCATGACTTCAGTTGCTGATTTCAATGAGGATAAAACGGTATTTTTGAGTAGCAAATTAGCGCCGTGCCATTTGGGGCTTTATCATGCTGAGGGCTACTTATTGCAAGAACTTTATGAAGAAGGCGCTTGCCAGATCAGTGCATTAGCGGTACATCCTGCTGGTACTCACTTTGTGGCAGGTACAAGAGATGGCCGGCTTTTGTTTTGGGAAAATGGACGGGCTAAGCTTTCTTTGGATCGAAAGAAATAAAGGATGTCGCCAAAATAGGGCTTTCTGATACGAGCGTCGCTTGATGTCCACCCTTCCAGTGTTTTGCCTAGCGCGTGTGTTGGACGTTATAAGAATGCCACTGCTTCGTGGATCAAGCCTGTAGAAGTGTCGGTGTGATTCAAAATCACGCCGACACTTTTGCAAACGAGCAGCTCTTTGGGAACCAAAAAAACTTGAGGGCGAAGTGTGATAAACCTCAGCACTCTTTTTAATTCAACAATTCATATACACCAGCTATACCTTGCCCACCTCCTACACAGGCAGTGACCATGCCATAGCGCTGACCCCTGCGGCGCAACTCATTAAACAGCTGTACTGACAATTTGGCACCGGTGCAACCCAGCGGATGGCCTAAAGCAATAGCACCACCATTGACATTGACTATTTCAGGGTTGAGTCCAGCTTCTTGAATAACGGCCAATGCTTGAGCTGCAAAAGCTTCGTTCAATTCAATCAAATCAATGTCCGTTAATTTTAATCCAGCTTGGCTCAAAGCTTTGGGGATAGCGGCACAAGGCCCGATGCCCATGTATAAAGGATCGACACCGCCCACTGAGCAAGCGACCAAGCGAGCAATAGGTTGCAAATTCAATTGTTTCACCATTTCTTCGCTGACGACCAAAACAAAAGCAGCGCCATCAGAGGTTTGGGACGAGTTGCCTGCTGTGACGACACCTCCCTGTGCAAAGGCAGGGCGCAATGCAGCCAGTCCTGCGACAGTAGTATCCCGACGTACCCCTTCATCGGTATCGACCGTGTGACTACTGCTCACCCGCTTATTGTCTTTTACCACTACTTCTTCCACTGTAACGGGTACAATTTCAGGCTTAAATTTGCCAGTGTCTATGGCTTCAGCAGCTTTACGATGGGAATGATAGGAAAATTCATCCGCTGCATCTCGGCTGATGTGGTACTTTTTGGCCACAGCCTCAGCGGTAATGCCCATGCTTACCAAGTAGTCGGGCGTAGAAGCTGCGACTTTGTAGCTGGGTGCCAATTTGTAGCCGGTCATGGGTATCGCACTCATGCTTTCCGCACCGCCAGCCAAGTAAATATGCCCCATGCCTGCTTTGATCTTAGCTACTGCAATCGAAATGGTTTCCAAGCCAGAGGCACAATAGCGGTTGACAGTCATTCCTGGCACCTCTTTGCCCAAAGCACGCATAGAAATTTGACGACCTATTTGCAAGCCTTGCTCACCCTCCGGGTTGGCACAACCCACGATGACATCGTCGATCAATTTTGGATCCACCTCTGGGGTTTGGTCGATCAAGAATTGGGCGATGTCCACTGCCAGGTCATCAGAACGATAGTTGCGGAATCCGCCTTTTTTGGCTTTCCCGACGGCAGAACGATATGCTTTTACGATGTATGCGTCCATGTTATTTTTTGATGTTAGACATTAGACAATAAATAGATTTTACTAAACTCTGGGTACGCTGCCAAACTTGTAAATCCCTAAAATTGTGCAAACGCCCCATTTCTAAAGCCTAATTCCTTAAAGGCTTATTGGTCTGTAGCATGTGCTGAATGCGTTCCAGGGTTTTCTGTTCTCCGCAAAGACTCAGAAATGCCTCCCGTTCTACATCCAATAAATATTGTTCTGATACCTGCTGTGTTCCGGTTAGGTCGCCACCACAAAGTACCCAAGCAATTTTATGGGCAATTTTGATGTCGTGTTCAGATGCGTAATTGCCTAGTTTTAGTTCATTTGCTGCTGCATAGAGTGCCGCCAAACCGCCGCGCCCCAATACGGTAATATCCTCGCGTTGAATGGGCTGCACATAGTTTTCTGCCAATTCAAGTACCTTCTTTTTGGCTTCAGCAATATTGCGATCTTTGTTCATCACCACCTGATCGCGACCCGGAATGAGGTAACCCAAATTGAAAGCCTGACTGGCAGAAGTAGCCACACTGGCCAATGCAATGGTTTTGAATTTATCAATCAAGGTGGGAATTTGGACGTCTCCTTCAAAGAAGGAATCAGAAGCCCGGAGGGCAAACTCCTTAGTACCGCCCCCGCCAGGAATCAAGCCAACCCCTACTTCAACTAGTCCGACATAAGATTCTGCGGCACACATAGCAGCATCGCAGTGCATTAGCGTCTCACAGCCCCCACCGAAAACATAGCCTTGCGTAGCTGCTACTACTGGAATAGAGGAGTAACGGCATCGCATAGTTGTTTGTTGAAACAAATTGACCGCAAAATTCAGGTCGTCGAACTCCTGCTGATAGGCCAACATGGCAATCATCATCAGATTGGCACCTACGGAAAAGTTGGTTGCGTTGTTGCCAATCACCAAGCCTTTCCAATCGCCGTCTTCTGCTAATTGAATGGATTCGTTCAGCCCTCGAAGCACCCCTTCCCCTATAGTATTGTGCGCACTAGTGAACTCTAAGCACAAAACGCCGTCGCCAATATCATGTAGCGTAATTTCGCTATTTTTATGTACTGGGGCTTGATTCCGGTAATTATCCAAGATAATGAAGGTATCTGAACCGGGTATGGTTTCGTATTGACCAGATTGCTGATTATAATACAATCGCCTGCCATTTTCGCTTTTGTAAAAGCTTTCATGTCCAGCAGCAGCCATATTTTTTACCCAATCGGCGACGTTTTCACCCGCTGCCTCGGCCATCTCAAGCCCCTTTTTGATACCTACCGCATCCCAGTACTCGAATGGGCCAATGTCCCAGGCATAGCCAGCCCGCATAGCGTCGTCTATGCTATACAAGTTGTCGGAAATTTCAGGGACTCGGTTCGATACATAAGCAAAAAGCCCCAGCAATGAACGGCGTACCAGTTCAGCGCCTTTGTCATCGGCATTGAAAAAAGCCTGTACCCGTTTTTTCAAACTGTCGATTTGCTTAACAGTTTGCAAAATGGGGATATTTTCGCGTACCGGTTTTTCATATTCCAGGGTTTCCAGATTCAGAGAAGAGATGATGCTGCGGCCATTCTCGTCTTTTTCATCTGTTTTTTTATAAAAACCTTGCCCTGTTTTATTGCCGAGAAACTTATTGTCGAGCAAAAACTGCAAATACGTCGGTACTTCAAAGGTCGCGGCTTGTTCATCATTCGGGCAATTGGCTCGAATGCCTTTGATTACATTAGCTGCGGTGTCGTGGCCTACCAAGTCGCCCAAGCGGAAGGTACCTGTTTTGGGTCTGCCCAGAGCAGGGCCTGTCAATTTGTCAACTGTATCAATTTTCAAGCCCAATTCGGTAGTCAGTTGGTATATTTTTGCCATCGCATACACGCCAACCCTATTGGCAATAAAAGCAGGGGTATCCTTGCACAAAACGGTTTGCTTGCCTAAATATATATCGCCGTAATGCATAAAGAAGTCAACGACGTCAGAGTCGGTTTCAGGCGTTGGAATGACCTCCAGCAGGCGCATATAGCGCGGGGGATTGAAAAAATGGGTACCACAAAAATGCTTGCGGAAATCTTCCGACCGCCCTTCCAACATCATGTGTATAGGGATACCAGAAGTGTTGGAAGTGACCAAACTGCCTTTACGGCGGTATTGATCCACTTTTTCAAAAATCTGTTGTTTGATGTCTAAGCGTTCCACCACGACTTCTATCACCCAGTCACTTGCGCTAATTTTTGGAAAGTCATCTTCAAAATTTCCTACTGTGATTCGGGCGGCATAGTCATCCGAATAAAGCGCTGCGGGTTTTGATTTGATTGCTTTGGTGAGCGCGTTTTGAGCGATACTGTTACGGGCAGTGGAGGATTGCTTTAAGGAATCATCCAGACTGGGTGGTACCATATCGAGCATTAGTACTTGCAGACCTAAGTTGGCGAAGTGACAGGCTATGCCCGCTCCCATAACACCTGAGCCTAAAACGGCTACTTTTTTTATTCTTCTACTCATGAAGCAGTGGGTTGGTTGGTTTTTGACATCAAAAAAGGAACAAACAAACCTGAAATTTGGTTTTTCCTCATTTAGCGAAAATTCGCTGATTGGGCAAAAATACAAATTCCAGTCATACCCTGAAATTTTGAAATTGATAAAAAAAAGAAATTTTTATCAGGATTTTATTTTTGTTTGATAATTTGGCGCAATTCTAAAACGTTGGTTGTACAATTATAGAACCAATCAAACACTTAATCAAAAAAATCCCTACGCAAAATGCTGCAACAACTTGTATTTTTATTTCAAGCGGAAGCTGAAGGTCTTGAACGCAGTGTGGGCACCCAAAGCCTTTTCGACATCATCGCTAAAGGCGGTTGGATGGGTATCGTCATTGTACTGGTGCTGCTTGTTCTTTCCATCATCGCCTTGTATATCTTTGTTGAACGCTATCTGACCATCCAACGGGCTGCCCGTATTGATGAAAGTTTTATGAACAACATCAGGGCTAACATTCAATCTGGCAACATACCTGGTGCAAAGGCATTGTGTCAAACGACTGATTCACCGGTTGCCAGGATGGTAGAAAAAGGCTTGCAACGAATCGGCAAACCATTGCGCGATATTGATACGGCCATCGAAAATGTGGGCAACCTGGAAGTTTTTCGTTTAGAAAAGAATCTTTCGACCTTGGCCAGTATTGCAGGTGCAGCCCCCATGATTGGATTCTTTGGTACCGTGACGGGAATGATCTTGGCCTTCTACAAAATGGCTACAGAGCAGAACGTAACCCCTGATGTACTCGCAGGCGGTATTTACCAGGCCTTGATAACAACAGCTTTTGGCCTATTCATCGGTATCCTGGCCTTTGTGGGGTATAACATTTTAGTGGCCAACGTGGAGAAAGTGGTCTATAAAATGGAGCGCACAACGGTTGACTTCATGGATTTGCTTCAGGAACCAAGTAATTGAATTGCTTGATACTAGCTATTTGTTCAAAAATCAGGACCTTCCATGGCTTTCAAAAAAAGAAACAAGGTAAGTGCGGAATTCAGTATGGCATCCTTGACGGATATCATATTCTTACTGCTCATTTTTTTCATGCTGACATCTACCTTGGTCAGGATTCAACCCTTTGACCTGCCCGTATCGGATTCTAAGACGGTGGCAGCTACTTCGTTTGTCGTTACCCTAGAGAAAAGTGGTCGTTATACTATCAACAACAAAGAAGTATCGCCAAACGCCCTGGAGAAAGCTTTGCGTTTGGAAGCCCGTACTTCTGACAACCGCGAGAATGCTACCATTACTATTGTAGCAGAGGTAGGGACGCCTTTCGAAAATGTGGTGCGGGTCATGAAAATTGCCAATCGATTGAAGGTCAATGCCATCATAGCCACCCAGCCAAAAACATAGCCCTATGGGAATGAAAAAAAGAAACAAAGTCAGTGCTGAATTCAGCATGGCTTCTTTAACAGATATTATCTTTTTGCTGCTGATTTTTTTTATGCTGACTTCTTCATTGGTAGCGCCTAATGCGCTCAACCTCAAGTTGCCGAGCAGTTCCAATTCGAGCCTACCGTCTTCTAGTAAAATTGACGATGTGCGCATTAGTACAGGTGGCAATTACTATTTGAATAACTCACGCAAATCAGTAGGAGAGCTAGAATCGGAATTGGCTAGAATAGCTCGCCGGAGCAGCAATCCAAGCATTACGATTTCACCAGATAAAGGCACGCCCGTTGAAGCAGTTGTGGTGGTGATGGATTTGGCCATGCGGTATAATATCAATGGGGTGTTGGCCACGGAGGAGTGATCAAGAATTTGAAGACTTGAATGTTCGATCGGGTAGGGGAAAGATTGGAGGGTTTTGCCCTTTAATTTTGGCGAAGAATCGTTAAAAAATAGCTAAAACCTTTCTGAAAGGGAATGAATCTGACCTTGGTGGCGTTTTTCATTTATTGAGACTACAAAAACTCTATTATTATGAGTACCAGAACAGTAAGCGTAGAAGAGGAAAAAAATAAAAAGCGGGGTATGATGATCAGCATCGCGATGCACGTTGCATTGCTCATGCTGGCAATACTTCCGATGCTTACCTTTCCAGATCCTCCTCCTGGTCAGGAGGGGATTTTAGTCAATTTAGGCTTGCCTGATCAAGGGCAGGGCGATGAAAACGCGGGGCCTGCGGAACCTCAAGTAGCCGAAGAATCTGAAACAGAAGCGGAGCAGGAAGAAGTAGAACCTGTCAAGGAGTCACCAAAAGCAGAGACCAAACCAGAAGATACTAAAAAAGAAGTAGTGACTTCGGAAGACCCCAATGCCATCAAGCTGAAAAAAGAGAAAGAGCGGAAGGAAAAAGAAAAGCAGGATGCGCTGGAAAAACAAAAGCGGGAAGCCGCTGAAGCCGAACGCAGAAAGCAGGAAGCAGAAGCCAAAGCCAAAGCAGAAAAAGCCCAAAAAGAGTCAGATGCGAAAAACTTTGGAGAGAGCCTGGGATTGGAAGGCCTGGGCAAGGGCAAGGGCAATACCGGTAAGGATGGCAACCAAGGAGACCCCAACGGCGATCCAAATTCTGATATTTTAACAGGCATTAGCACTGGCTCTGGCATGGTGGGTGATGGCTTGGGGAGCAGAGGTGTGAGCAAATCGCACAAACCCACCGATAATTCTAATGAGCAGGGCACTGTTGTAGTTCGAGTGTGTGTCGATCGATCCGGAAATGTCATCGAAGCGGAATGGACTCAGAAAGGGTCTTCTGCGGTATCTACGCGACTCAAAAATATTGCGATCAGCAGCGCCAAGCAGTGGAAGTTCAAGCCTGGCGATGTGGACAAGCAATGCGGTACGATTACCTATAATTTCAAGACGCAATAAAGAGATTTCAATTGTCAGGTATTTCTGAATGTCCTGGCAATGGTACAAGCACTAAATCGGCGATGAAGAGGTTTGGAATTTTTCCAAACCTCTTTGCATTAAGTACAGTGCTATCAAAAAAAACGTTTGTCAATCGTACAAGGCAGAGGTCCAAATAGTAATGGACTGTTCTGCCTCTGAGGTAACTACTGGTAAATCAGCAGGAACGATACCGTCGGACAGAATCTCGTGCTTAAATCCTTTAAAAAAATGCAAGTCCATAGCCCAATTTGGGCCGTTGTGATGGCTGAAATAGGTATCTATCACCCGATAGACTCGGTCAAAAGAAAACCAATTATCTGCATCAAAGCGATACCACCAGAGGGCAAAAGCGTAAGAAGCCGCTCCTGCTGAATTGGAATAAGTATCTATAAAACGCAGGCGTGCATTTTCTCCCAGCAAACGGCTGGCACTTCTATTAGCGGCACTGTCGTTTCCGCCTAGAATTTCCAGGCAAATTTTTTCCAATTGCTCTACCACATGGTGCTTGAAATTCGTTTCATTGCGGGTGATGTTTCGATAGGTTTCGGCATCTTCAATAAAACTGGTGTAATAGGTCAGTTTCCAGTTTTCCTCCGAAATGATATTTTGCTCGTACATGGCCGTTCTGAAAGCCTCGGCAGATGGGGTGCTAAATGCGCGGATCATATCATCGAATTTATTTTGTCCTAAGCCAGGGATGCCTTTAAGTTCATCCAGCGATTGAAAGTGTTGACGGGGCAAGGTCAGTCGTTTTTCAATAATACGCTGAGCCACCACAGTACCTATAGAATAATCTTCCCAATTGTCGGGGTCTTGCGGGTTTTCCGGGTTGGCGACACCATCGCCTGTGATTGATTCTGGGCTGCGAGCTTGGTTTAGAAAGGCCAGGACGCGGTCGGCTATCCATTGCGCAATCCCTGATGTATTGATGCTTTCCATGCTTGATTTGGATTTCAAAAGCAGCAAGGTAAGTGGTATTTTGAAAATTCGAATCCAAAACCAGGTTAAGTTATAGTTAAGTTGTAGGAATGCTGCACCCTGTTCCAAACGGAGCTGATAAATCGCCATCGGTGAAATTTTTAGAAAAAAATTGGGCGAGTCATAGGGGGGGCAGAAGAAATCAGTGTCTGGTAAAGTAGATGACAGAATTTATTTGAAGCAGCTTTCTAAATATTGGGTTAATATGAATCTACAAGCTACCACGTCTTTTCTCGATCAATTTCCTTTGTTTTCCGTACTGTCGCCAACAGATAAAGAAGCTTTGGCGGGTATGATGGAATATGTGATCAAACCTAAATATACTTTCATATACATGCCGGGAGATGATTCTGAGGAAATCTATTTTCTGGCCAAAGGCTCTGTGAAAATAGGCACACACTCCAGCGACGGCAAAGAAATCATCAAATCATTGGTGCATCCAACTGCCATGTTTGGAGAAATGGGGTTGGTAGGCGAGCAAAGCCGTTCCGATTTTGCGCAAGCGCTGAAAGAAGATGTACACATGTATGTTCTCAAAGTGGCAGATATGAACAAATTCATGCGCACAAATTTCGATTTGTGTGCCAGTGTGATGAATTTATTCGGAGGGCGTTTGTTGAAGGCCGAGAATAAGCTGGAATCCCTGATTTTCAAAGATGCTCGCACCAGAATCATCGACTTTATCAAAGATTCTGTCAACAATAGAGGCCGCAGAATCGGTTATGAAATGTTGTTGAAACATTCGTTGACCCATCAAGATATTGCGAATATCACCTGCACTTCTCGTCAAACCGTTACGCTGGTCTTAAACGAATTGAAAAAATCTGACTTGATCTATTTTAACCGGGGAAAAATCCTGGTCAGAGATATAGCCAAATTGGCATAAATTTTAGGCATCTGTTTTTCAGAAAAGCTTGAGATTCTGTCAATGTATAGTTCCTCTTTTAGCCACCATTGTTGAAGTCGCCACATTATCAAATATTTTACCCTAAAAACCATAAAGGGCAATTGGTCTTGGCACACTTCTTCATTTTGGTGGCTTTTTATTTTGTAGCTGTAAGGCGTTCGCTCCAACCCACTGGATCCTTACTCCATATTTCCAGCGTAGCCAGGTTGTCAGCTTCGATATAGTTGCTATTAATAGCTTCATGCAGCAAGCTAGGATAATCACAAAGGGTATCCAAATGGCAATTTGATGTTTCAAAGGCAGCCAATGCCTCTGGAAAACCATAAGTAAAAATGGCTAAAACGCCCGCTATCTGTGCCCCAGCTTCCCGTAGGGCTTCTACTGCCGCCAAAGAACTACCTCCAGTAGAAATCAAATCTTCGATGACCAATACCCGGCTTTTTGAAGGCAATTCACCCTCGATTTGGTTTTGTCGGCCATGGGCTTTGGCGCTGGATCGGACATACACAAAAGGCAAATCCAAAGCGCTAGCTAGGAGGACGCCGTGCGCTATACCTGCCGTTGCAACGCCTGCTATCGTATCAAATGGTGCAAACGACTTACTTTTCTCCACAAAGGCATTTGTAATAAAGCGACGCACCTCCGGATAAGATAAAATGACCCTGTTATCGCAATAAATAGGCGATTTTCTACCCGAAGCCCAAATAAAAGGTTTTTGAGGACTGAGTTTTATTGCATTAATTTGCAAAAGCTTTTCGGCTACAGCAGCGGCTATTTCCATAATTCCTTGTTTTAAGACTAAAAAAGTTGACGGCAAATGTATAAAATCTATACCAACAACAAACCGTTTAATCTCTGCCAGTCAAGCGACCAGATGCAGACCTTGTCGGCTGATGAAAAACACCTGATTGCCAGATATACTGGCCAACCCAGAACGTTGTTGAACTATATTGATTTATTAGAAAAAAATAAAAGGGTAGAGGAAGTTACGCTGCTGAGTGATGATGTGGAAACCTTGCTATACGACTTTGCTCGCAATTATACGTTGATTGAGGCCGCAGGAGGAATTGTTTACGGGCCAAATCAGCAGGTATTGTTGATCTATCGGATGGGGTATTGGGATTTGCCCAAAGGAAAAATTGAGCCAGGAGAATCGGCAGAAGAGGCTGCCATTAGAGAAGTAGAAGAAGAAACCGGACTTACCCATTTGACGGTAGAGGACTTAGCTTGCCAAACGTATCACACTTATCGAACGAAGAGTAAACAGCGTATCCTCAAATTGACCCATTGGTTTCGAATGCACGCAGCTGGGGGGATACTGGTGCCGCAAACCGAAGAACAAATCGAAAAAGCGGAGTGGGTGGATCTAGAAACTTTTTTGCAAAAAGAGCCTACCATATATAACAGCATCAAAGCCGTATTGGAACACGAATTGCAGCTAAAAATTTGAAAATAAAAAAAGGGCAATTAGTGTAGAGCTTACAATATTTGGCTATATTTGCTGCCGCATCCCGTGAACTTACTCAAAACATGATACAGCCATGCAGCGGAAATTTCTTTTTCTTTTCTTTTTGATGGTCTCTCCTTTCCTTTCTTTTTCTCAAACAGCTAATCTTTCTTCCTCCGATATGGAGTCCGGGTTTGCAGCGATCAACGAATCCTGGTCTTTGTATGCCGACGAAGAAAACAAGCTGTATTACATCGATTTTGAGACCCTTAGCGTCAACTTAAACGATATCGTCGTTAAAAACCAAGACGAAGAAATCGTCTTCAAAGACGATGTCTTCGAACTTCCAGTCAACACCATTTACGAATTGAACCTGAGTCAATTCCAAGCAGGGACTTACTACATCGAATTGCGTGCTTTCACTGGCATTATCAGAAAGACGCTGACCCTGAAATAGTTTTATTGCTTTCCATTCCATTTCGCCTTAACACTTTGTAGATTATTTGTTGTTCTCTAGCAATAGAGCAAGGGCTGTTTCGTTTTGTTGAAATAAAGAAGCCTTAACAAAATGAATAACCAACCCAGCTTTTTTGATCGCTTGAACAATTGGGCTAGAAACTCGGTCACACTAAAACTCTTTACTATTGGTGTGCTCATCCTTTTTCTGCTCATTCCAGCCAGCATGCTCACCAGCTTGATTAATGAGCGAGAGCACATCAGAGACACAGCCATTCAAGAAGTCAGCTCTAAGTGGGGCCTGAATCAAACCATCAGTGGTCCGGTAATTGCTGTGCCTTATGAGAGCATTTACCAAACAGATGATGGCAAGGCGGCAGTAAAAAATGGATTTGTTCATTTTTTGCCAGATGAACTCCGCATTGAAGGTACTTTGATTCCTGAAAAACGATACCGGGGGATATATGTGGTGGTGTTGTACAATGCCAAGCTGTCTGTGAGTGGAAAATTTGGTCGTTTGGAACCAACAACCATCAAAGTACCAGAGGCGGATATTCAATGGTCAAAAGCTTTGTTGAACATTGGTGTCAGCGACATGAAAGGCGTTCAAAACCAATTGCAACTGACCTTAAACGGGGATCGGGTGCTGGATTTTGGCCCCGGAGTGGTAGCCAGCGATTTATTTGCTTCTGGTGCCAATATACCGCTAGATTTGAGCAATCGCGACGAACTCGCCGAAATGCGTTTTTCCTTCGATTTGAATCTCAATGGCAGCAGCGACCTCTATTTTGTGCCTTTTGCCAAAGAAAACAACATTCAACTCACTTCCAATTGGAGCAATCCAAGCTTTGAAGGCGATTTCTTACCAGATAATCGGGAGGTGAACGAACAAGGCTTTAGCGCTACCTGGAAAGTATTGCAACTCAATCGGAATTACCCGCAGCAGGGACAGGATAATTTCATTGGCGAAAACAATGCCAACAGCAATACGTATTACGATGATAGGGCAGGATATGTAAACTATTCGGAAACAGCATTCCGATCCAACACAGGCGCTTTTGGTGTAAAATTGCTATTGCCCATCGACGAATACCAAAAGAGTATGCGCTCTGCCAAATACGCTACCTTTTTTGTCATTATTACTTTTTTGACATTTTTCTTCATCGAGGTTTTGAACCGACGGCGCTTGCATCCCATCCAATATATTTTAATTGGGTCGGCCATCATCCTCTTTTATGTACTGCTGCTTTCCATCTCAGAACACTTGAGTTTTGATTGGGCTTATTGGATAGCTTGTCTAATTATCGTCCTACTAATCACTATTTACAGCTCCTTTGTTTTGAAAAACAGGCGGCTCACTTTTATGGTGAGTGGCCTACTGCTCATCTTATACGGCTTTTTCTACTCCATATTGCAATTGCAAGATTACGCCTTATTGTTGGGAAGTTTCGGACTCTTGCTTATCTTGGGCACCATTATGTACCTCACAAGAAATGTGGATTGGTACCATTTAAGGCAAGACGATTGACGGAGGATTGCCAATTAACAATGGTTTTTATAAATGCCCTGGTTTTTTAATCGACTTACAAATACGGATTTGCCTGAGTTTTGGGAGGCGTATCGGCAAAAGATGCAACAGTCTTATACCTATAACACCCCCATTGAGAAGGTAAGGTTTGTGGTTTTCGACACCGAAACAACGGGCTTGAACGTCAAGAAAGACCATTTGCTATCCATAGGAGCTGTCAGCATCCAAAACTTCCAGTTGACTGTAAAAGATTCTTTTGAGTGTTTTGTTCAGCAAAGCTATCAAAGTAATGGAGAAAGCATTCGGGTACACGGTATATTGCCGGTGATGAAAAGCCATCAGATGGATGAATGGCAGGCAGTTGCTGCTTTTACCGAATTTTTGAGCAACGGTGTATTGGTGGGCCATCATGTCGGCTTTGACATAGGCATGGTCAATAAAGTGCTGAAAACTAAAATCAAGCAAAAACTATGGAATAAAAAAATAGATACCCTGGATATGGCCATCCGTTTATCCCCATCTGCCGACAACAATCAAAGGGAATCATTGGGCCTCGACCACCTTTGCCAAAAATACCAAATACCAGTCAGCGATCGGCACACTTCAGCCGGTGATGCTTTGATAACCGGTATATTGTTTATGAAATTATTGGCGCGTTTACAGGATAGAGGCATAAAGACTTTGGGGCAGTTATTGCATAAACCGATGTTCTGATGCATTTTTGCAGGTCAAAAAACGAATAACATGAGAATCGTTGTTACACTTGTCTTTTTTGTATTGATCGCGGCTTGTGGAAATCATCCAAATCCTGCACAAGAACAGTCCACCACCGCTGATGTAGCACCTGCCCCTAATGAGGCTGGAAATGCGGCCACTCCAGACACAGTACGATTTCCTGATTTAGAAAAAAAGAATTGGGAATTGATCAGCTATGAACTCGACGGTGAAGCTTTTGATATCGTCCGTGATTCAAAGGTACGCATTCAATTTTTGGGCAACCAATTGAGCGGAAATTCAGGGTGCAACACCTTTCAGGCAGGTGTCGCTATTGGTCAAGATGGAACTTTAAAAGTTGACCCCATCGCTCAAACGAAAATGATTTGCCAGGGCGTAATGAGGCAGGAAAACAACATTACGGCATTGTTGCAACAGGCTCAGACCTATAGCGTCAACCGCATTTTCCTGGAAATTGGCGCTGCCAATGGTAAAATGACGTTTGCATTGCCCCAATAATGCTTGGAATGAGGCGCTGCTTTAGGTGGCATATTTTTTGAAAATAACGGAACCGATTTGACCGCCGAACCCAAAAGTGTTGCTCATGGCATATTCCAATTCTTTTGAAATGGATTTGTCCAATACGAAATCAAATTTATCAGCAAACTCAAGATCAATAGCTTGGGTATTGATGGTAGGAGGAATGCTATTTGTTTCCACTGCTTTTATAGCTGCTACGCCTTCAATGGCGCCGGCTGCTCCCAGCAGATGCCCGGTCATAGATTTAGTGCCACTGATGCTCAATTGCTTGTTGGCACCAAAAAGCCGTTCTATCCCTTTTAGTTCACTGATGTCGCCATTAGGGGTAGAAGTGGCATGGGCATTTATATAACCAACCTTTGAAGCATCTATTTGGGCGTCTTCTAAGGCCGCTTTCATACCCAAGTAAGCGCCCAACCCTTCTGGATGGGAGCCTGTAAGATGATATGCATCGGCAGCCATGCCTGCTCCGGCTATTTCTGCAAATATGGGGGCTTTCCTTGCCTGAGCATGCTCCAGACTTTCCAAGATAATGGCGCCAGCACCTTCACCCATCACAAACCCGTTTCTGTTCGCATCAAATGGACGGGAGGCATTTTCGTAGTCGTCGTTCTGAGTGGACAGGGCTTTCAGCGCTCCGAAGCCACCTATTGCGCTTTTGGTGATGGCCGCCTCAGAACCACCAGTGATAATCATATTGGCTTTGCCCCAACGGATGTAATTGAAGGCATCAATCATTGCCATATTGGAGGACGCACAGGCCGAAACGGTGGCAAAATTAATACCTCGAAGCCCATATTTCATGGCAATGATACCAGGGCAAATGTTGACAATAAGCTTGGGTACAAAGAAGGGATTGAACAAAGGTATTTCGCCTCCAGCCCCAAATTCCAGGACTTGGTTTTGGAAAGTTTCAATACCACCGTTACCAGATCCCCAAATGACGCCTATTCGGTCTCGGTCAAGTTGTTCAAAATTGACTTCGGCCTGTTCCAGGGCTTCCTTTACAGCAGCCAATGCATAGTGGGTGAATAAATCATACTTTCTGACCTCCGGCCTTTCCATGTACTTGGTAGGGTCAAAATTTTTGACCTCGCAGGCAAAGCGGGTTTTGAATGCCTTGGCGTCGAATTTTGTGATAGGCCCGACCCCATTTTTCCCAGCCAGTAATGCTGACCAGAATTCATTTGCATTGTTGCCAATGGGCGTAATCGCTCCAACTCCTGTTACGACTACTCTGTTCATTTTGATTTGAGTTTAATAAACTGTTATTGCTCTATTTTGCATTGGCAATGGCGCAATACATTATTCAGAACTGCAAAAACATAGCAGCCCAAGCGAGAAAACAGCCTAGGTGTTCACAGATGCCTTAGAAAATGACCTGATGATTTTAGAGCCAGAGGAATAAATAAGCAGCTATAAGACGGTTAGACAAACATTAAAATAAAAGGATTATCAATTACTATGGTCTAAAATATGTGATTAGGTACATTTTCTTAAACCAAATGTACAACTATTTTGACATTATCCAATGATAATGTTTGAGCAACCATTTATTTTTTTTTTTGTCATTAGGAGGCAAAAGCAATTCACCATTTTAAACACTGTTATTATGAAGAAAGGAATACTCATTTTGCTGGCTATTATGACAGCACTTACCTGGAATGGGCTAATCGCTCAAGAAGACGAACAAGTAATTGTAATTCAGAAAATTAAGAACGATGACGGCAGCGTGACTACCGTTAAAAAACGAGTAGAAAAAGGCGAAAAACTCGATGACTACCTGAAAGAATTAGGTGATGTGGAAGGGCGAGGACTTGAGTTGCATTTCGGTCAGGAAAGCGATAATGTAGAAGCAGAAGGGGAGGGGGAGACCATTTTTTTCTTCCGAGAGGCCAAAGATGGAGAGGCAAGATGGGAATTTAAGCAAGAAGATTGCGAGAAGATGGGTAAAGACCTGGAGGAGTTGAAAATCATCATGCACGACAACGAGCGCAACAATCACCATTACAACTTCAATTTCAACTGGGATGGAAATGGGGATAGTCACCCACGCGTCATCACAGAAATGGCACAAAAGGCATTTTTGGGTGTCTATTCTGAAGGTATGCCCAATGGGGAAGGGGTTCGCTTGAGCGGCATCGTTTCTGGTTCGGCTGCTGCAGAGGCCGGTCTTCAACAAGGCGATGTATTGCTTTCTTTGGGCGGTATCCCAACCAATGGCGAGTACGGATTGCGCGGGGCTTTATCCCAATTGCAGCCTGGCCAGCAGGTGACTGCCGTATTGATGAGAAACGACCAATCTTTGCAACTACCCGTTACATTGGGTAAAAAAGAATACGCACGCCGCATTTTGAACGACGAACGCGACCCTTGCGATGTGTTTATCGGTGTCTATGTAGGCGGAACAGCCAGGGATGGTAAAGGAGTACAAATAACAGGCATTATAGGAAATACGCCAGCAGAGGAATCTGGTGTTTTGGCAGGCGATGTTATCCTGAACTTGGATGGCGTGGCAGTGAACGATAACGATGAGTTATTAGTTGAGCGCGATAAGCACAATCCAGGCGATGCCTTTACGCTGAACATTTTGAGAAATGGACAAACGATGGCTATCAACGCTAGGTTCAAAACTTGCGAAGAAGGGGGTATGGTTGAGCTATTGGAAGAAGAAGAAGCTGTGGTAGAACAACTCGAAACACCAGAAACGCCACAGTCATTGATCAACAGCTCCAATCTGGAACTTTTTGATTATTCGGCGTACCCTAATCCCACATTTGGCGAAGTCAATGTACGCTTTGAAGCGGAAGCCCTGCCTACTAATGTACAGTTGATTGATATCACTGGTCGAGTGATTTATCAAGAACAACTCAATCAATTTGATGGCTATTACAATCAAACCATCGATTTGAAAGGAGCCGTTCCCGGCAACATCACCCTTTCCATTCAGCAAGGTGATAAAATCATCAGCAAGATACTGGTTTTGTTGAGCCGGGCATAAAAGGATAAATTTTCTCTCTTATCTAACAAAAAGAGCGCGTGATGGCGGGTATTCCACTGGTATGGAATGCCCGCTTTTACTTTTTAGCTGACATTTGTACCTGCTCAACTGCATTAAATCAGGAAGCCAGGCATCCGGTGTTCTGTTTTGTTAGGGTGTAAAGCCAATTGGGAATTAGGGCGTAAATTCCCCAACTGCTCATTCCTGAGCTTCTGAAGTACTCCCCAGAAACTGCCCCCCCTTGAACCCTGCCGAAAATTGGTCGGCTCTATTTTTTAGCTGGACAGTTTTTAACTTGTTTTTTTCTTCCTTTTGGTCTATCTTAGTGCGGAGGTTTTTCCTAATGGATGCGGCTACCAAATCAAGAACGTCTCAAAATATACTGATAAAAAGAGAGGTTTACTTAGGAACTACTAAGTCTGTAAATTTGTTTTGGTTGAAAATTCAGATGGTATGGAAAATACATTGATTTCCAGGTATTTAAGATTGTTTGAGCCTCTAAGTACAGAGCTGAAATTAGAGCTTTTGGCAGCCCTGTCTGAAAACATAAAGGCTGGATGGAAAAAATCGAGAGTTGATAAGCAGCTACTTTTCAATGATTTGAGAGGATCTTGGAGTGATGTAAGTGAAGATATTGAAGAGGATATTTATAGTACTAGAACAATATCTGATAAAGAAATTAATCTAGATTGAAATGAATTATCTACTAGACACGGATATCCTAATAAGTTTTTTACAAGATAAATATTCAGTTGCCGAGAAAATGGATCAAATAGGGATTGAAAACTGCTATATTTCCGAAATATCTATTCTTGAGCTAACTTACGGTGCTTATAATAGTACAAAAATAGAAAAGCATTTAGGAGAGGTTAATCAAGTAGAAAATTTATTTGAGACAATACCGCTATATTCTGCTGTTGAAATTTTCGCACAAGAAAAAGTAAGATTAAGAAAAGAAGGAAATTTAATTCCAGATTTTGATTTAATTATTGGATGTACTGCAGTTGCCAACAATATGATCTTGGTAACTAATAATGTAAAGCATATGGAAAGAGTAAAAGGATTAATACTTGAAAATTGGCGAGATTCAAAATTTAATGAATTTTTGTAATAAATTCAGGCAGCCCCTAAGGGCTTAATAGCAACGCTGGGTTTCACAGCCCCTTCCCTGTAGAACTCCCCAGAAACTGCCCCCCTGAACCCTGCCGAAAATTGGTCGGCTCTATTTTTTAGCTGGACAGTTTTTAACTTGTTTTTTTCTTCCTTTTGGTCTATCTTAGTGCGGAGGTTTTTCCTAATGGATGTTCAGATGAGCTTCTTCCTTTTGGCGTAGGCCGATTTGGATCGGGCTGCGGGCAAAGGCTTAGATGTTCGATGATATTGTAACAAATGACAAACCAACAATACATACAAAATATCCGACACCTCATCGCAAAAGATGATATAACCAGCGCCATAGCGTGGCTGAAGGAACTGTTGGAACATACACCGCTTTTGAACGAGGTGCTTCAACAATCCGGGCGTTTTGAAAATATTCTTAAACAGATCCGACTGGGCATGGTGAACCCTGCTGAGGCCACTTTGACCCTGAACCAGATTCGCGCTGCGCTGCTCGACCTCCTATCTGAAATTGAATGAATACGCCTCCGAGAAGAACCAGACCCCTTTAAAACTACCCACCTACCGCGAAGCCTTTCTCGACGACCTCCATACATTTGAACAAGCGGGCATCATCGCGCCCGAAATACTGCCGGGAGTGCAGGCCGTACGGAAATTACTGGAAGAATAAGCCACAACGGTAATGAAAATAGACCTACTTCAAAGGCCCCTTACTCGACTTCCGCACAGGTGTGCTTTTACAAATAGCCACTGGACAAGCCTTTTTCGTTGTCCTTAGATTTGAGGCAAGACCAAATACCTGCTTTTACTTTAGCTCGGCCTTATACCCATTCGCCCCCTTTTTTTACCTGTTCAGAAACATTTAAGCCTAAGCTCCTAACGCAGTTTGTATTTTTGTGTTTTTATAGGCTAATGCAACCTGAACAGATGAACGGATTATTATTGCTTTGCATTCATTTAATTATCGCCCAGCCCGGCGAAGGGACTACTTATCTGATCAAAAATGGAAAAGTAAGCTTTCGCTCCGATGCACCGTTGGAATTGATTGAAGCCAGTTCTGGCAAGTTAAATGGCGTTGTTGACCTTAGCAAAAACACCTTCGCTTTTACCATTGATATCAACTCTTTTGAAGGCTTTAACAGCCCTTTGCAAAAAGAGCATTTCAATGAAAACTACCTAGAAAGCAGAAAATACAAAACTGCTACCTACCTCGGTAAGATGATTGAAAAACCTGACTTCACACAAGATGGCGATTATATCATTCGCACAAAGGGGGTACTGACCATACACGGTGTAGCCCAAGAGCGGATCATCAAAAATGAGGTGAATGTCGAAGGCAATAAAATGACCATACGTTCCAATTTTACGGTATTGCTGGAAGAACACGATATTAGCATTCCCAAGATTGTTCACCAAAAAATTGCCGAAGAAATTGAAGTTAGCATTGTAGCTGTTGCCGAAAAACAGTAAATATGGGCCGAATACTATATAACAGCCTATTCCTTTGGTGTCTTAGTTGTAGCGCAGGTGCTCAGACGCCCTTTTTCAGCAATCACGTCCTTAGCGAATCGGTGGGCAATGCCAAACTAAAGCACATCTGCGAAGACGCACAGGGCAGGATCTGGTTTGGAACCAACGAAGGGCTGCTGTTTTTCAACGGAATAGACTACATTCCGATGGCCAAACAAGATACCGGCAGCCAAGCCGTTAGCGCCATTTACCAGGATCATTCCAAGCGACTGTGGGTTGGGTATCAGGATGGGGGCATTTATTATCTCGAAAATCAGCAGCTTATTCCCTGGTTGTTGGAGGAAGGATGGCCCTCCGCCCCGATTACAGGCTTTGCTTCCGATCCGAAAGGATACTTCTGGATTGCTACCTATGGCGAAGGTTTGTACTATCACAATGGCCAACATTTATACAATATCAACGCCGATGACGGTTTACCCGGAAACGATATTTACACCATAACGCCCGATACAAAAGGCCGGATATGGGCAGGCACGGATGGCGGGGTGAGCATTTGTACGGCAAACAAAACCCGGAAAAACATACATAATATTAGCACCCGTGAAGGCTTGCCCGACGACATCGTGCGCAGCATCTTGTCAGACGGCAATGGGCAAATGTGGCTGGGGTTTTATGACAAAGGTTTTTGCCAAATCCGCGAATCTGATTTTGCCATTCATTCTCCTTACTTGAGCTGGGACAAAGGGGTGGTGAACGCGCTAGAACTTTTTAAAGACAGAGAACTGTGGATCGGTACCGACGGCAAGGGGCTATGGCGGTATTCCCTTACGGAAAACCGCTTACTGCCGGTCAGGGATGAAAACCACCTAGATAAGGTAAAAGTGTTGGACTTGCAAAAAGACGTGGAGGGCAATATTTGGTTTATTGACAACTTACACGGGGTTTGCAAGGCAAACCGACAATTTGAGTTCATTCACACCCCGCTTGACCCAATTCAGGCAATCCTGCTCGATTCAAATAATCAAGTTTGGCTGGGCACTCAATCGGGCTTGTACCAATTGGACAAATTGGGTGAACCTAAAAAATACCTGGATTTTCTGGCCTTAAATGTGATCAGCCTTTACCAGGACAAACACGGTGTGATTTGGATAGGCACCTTTGGGCAGGGGCTTTACTGCCTTCAAGCAGATGGAGACCACTTCAAACACCTTTCTTCGACGGAGGGCTTGTTAAATAACAATATTCTTTCGATTGCTGGGAATTCTCA
This sequence comes from uncultured Saprospirales bacterium, assembly GCA_937864265.1. Classification (GTDB taxonomy): domain Bacteria; phylum Bacteroidota; class Bacteroidia; order Chitinophagales; family Saprospiraceae; genus CALMIR01. The sequence continues at coordinate 141,724 of CALMIR010000017.1, forward strand.
GCGCGTTTGGCTGGCTACCCTCGGAGGGGTGTCGGAAATTAACAATGAGCAATCAATTTTTCAATCAGGAAAGTGGCACATCAAAAACCTGGATCAGGAAAGTGGCTTGGGCACCAATTTTATTTATAAAACCTTTGTGGACAGCAAAAACCGGGTTTGGTTTGGAACAGATGGAGAAGGGGTTACTTGCCTGGAAAACGGCAAAATAACCAATTACCAGCAGGTGCAACATTCGCATCGAGAAAAGGACACCAGCAATGAATCGGGCTTAAAATTGGGAGTCGTTTATTCCATTACGGAAGATCATCGAGGCCATATTTGGCTGAGCACTTCAAAAAATGGCATTTTTGAATTTGACGGGCAAAGCTTTTCCCATCTGACGGTCAAAGAAGGCATTAGAGACCTAGCGATAACCAGTTTGGTTACAGATGGCAATGGCAATATCATCATTGTACACTCTTCTGGTATTGATATTCTCGATCCCGTTTCCAAACACCTTATTTATTATGATGAAGCCGTAGGCATCAAGCGGATTGACCCCAATTTGAATGCCGTTTGTAAAGATCGCTTCGGCGATGTATGGATCGGCGACCAAGGCACCATCATAAAATATACCGCGCTGAATGAACAACTGGAAATTCATCCCCGTACCCACTTAAACGGGGTATCGGTGTTTCTAGAACCCATCAACTTCAGCACCCGGAATCGGTTTCAACACGATGAAAACCACCTGGTGTTTGAGTACATTGGCCTGTGGTACACCGATCCCGAAACCGTGCGCTACCGATACAAACTGGAAGGGTACAATCAAGATTGGATCGAATCGGGCGACCCAAGTGCTACCTACTCCAATTTGCCACCGGGAAAGTACAAATTCCTGGTCAGTTCTACAGAGAATGAAGCCTTTGACGTTGAGCCGGTTGTCGCTTATAGCTTCGAAATCGTTGCCCCTTTTTGGCAGCAACCCTGGTTTATTGTAATCAGTCTATTGGCGGGTGGGGTATCATTGTATCACTTCGTGAAAAGCCGAGATAAGCGTTTGCAACGAGTCAATACCTTGGAGAAAGAAAGAGCGGAAAGCGAATTGGCTGCTTTAAAAGCCCAAATCAACCCGCATTTTCTGTTCAATAGTTTTAACACACTGGTCAATATCATCGAAGAAAACCCCCATGATGCCGTATCTTACGTCGAAAAGCTATCCGATTTTTATCGCAGTATCATGCAATACCGCGATAAAGAAGTGATATCCTTATCGGAAGAACTGGAACTGGTCAACAATTATTGCTACCTGTTGAAGAAGCGCTTTGGCAATAATTTTAGCCTGGAAACAGCCGTTTCTGAAGACCAAGTTTATCTGATACCCCTCACTTTACAAATGTTAGTGGAAAACGCAGTTAAACACAATGTTATTTCAAAAGCCAAACCCCTTACGGTACACATAATAAGCAATGGTAGGGAATACATCACGGTTAAGAACAATTTACAACGGAAAGTGCAGCCCGAAGGCTCGACCCTATTCGGTTTGCAAAGCCTGAATAAACGCTACGAGTTGTTAAGCGGAAAAAAACTGCACATAGAAGTAAGTAACGACTGTTTTCAGGTGGACGTACCTTTTATCAAATAATCGTTTCAACTATGGATGTGTTGATAATAGAAGACGAAGACGCTGCAGTTCGCAGATTGGCCAAGCTGATTCAGGAAATAGACCCTGATATGCAGGTGATAGCTACTTTGGATAGCATAGAATCGGCTTTGATTTGGTTTGAGGAAAACCCCATGCCAGAACTTTTGTTTCTGGACATACATCTGGCCGACGGCTCTAGTTTTGAATTATTTCAGCACCTGTCTATTACCAAGCCAATCATTTTTACCACAGCCTACGACCAATACGCCATACAGGCATTTAAGGTAAATGCCATTGACTATTTGCTCAAGCCCATCAAGAAAAACGAATTACAAGAGGCCCTTTCAAAATACAAAAACCTGGAAAAAAAGCAAATTATTGATTACCAGGCACTGGCAAAGGCCGTCAATCGGGAAGAATACAGCAAACGGTTTCTCATTCGCTTTGGGCAGCAAATCAAAGTAATAGAAATGCAGGATGCCGCCTATTTTTATACGCTGGAGAAAATCACTTTTTTAGTCAGTAAAGAGGGCAAGCGATATCCAATGGATCATTCACTCGACCGGCTGGAAGAAATGGCCGACCCCAAACAGTTTTTTAGGATTAACCGCCAATTTATCATCAACATCCATGCCATCAAAGAAATGTATGCCTATTCCAAATCGCGCATCAAGATCGAATTAGAACCTGCCTGCGATTTAGAAACCATTGTGAGTACAGAACGATCGCCGCTCTTTAAAAAATGGTTGACCGGAGAGTAATCTATGCCTGTTGAGCGGCTAATTTTTCCCGTACAGCGGCTTTCTTTTGTGCTTAGCTATTCCTGCTCTTACCTTTGGTTTCGTAATTGATTTCCTCTTTTAAAACCCTGATTATGAAAAAGTTATTTTTCTACTGGACACTTGTGTCCGTCGTTTTACTATTGCCCAAACCCGACCTGCAAGCCCAGCAAAGCACGGTGGAAGAAGCGCAACAACTGGCAGCCCGGGGTGCGCATATCGAGGCGGAACAATTGTTGACCCAACTGCTTTCACAAAATCCAGATTACCTTCCAGCGCAGTTGTTGCTGGCCCACAATCAATCCTGGCAACGCAAATACAAGGATGCGATCAACGGCTATCGGCAAGTACTGACTCGCCATCCGGAACATACCGAGGCTACCAACGGATTGGCTTATACCCAACTTTGGTCGGGTGATATGCCTTCAGCTATTGCCAATTTTGAAAAAATACTTTTGGCAGAGCCTCAGCATCAAGATGCACAAAAAGGCTTAGGCTATGCTTACCTGCAATTGGCTCAGGCACAGGAAGCCATTGCAGTGTTTACCCAATTGACGCAACATTATCCAGATGATGCTTCACTTTTTGTCGGCCTAGGGCAGGCCTACCTTTTAGAAAACCAAAATAAGGCTGCCCGAAGAGCTTTTACACAAGCTTTATTGCTAGAGCCTAAGCGGGAAGATGCCCAAGGTTTATTACTACAACTCAACCAAAGAGGCAGCTTGTTGGAATTGGATGTTTGGGGAGGCTATTCACAGGTAGCAGATGAAAGTGAAATTGCTTTGCGACAAATTCAGCTGCAGTATCAGTTTTCTCCCCGAACAAGCCTTTACACCCGCTATGACAACTCCCTTTCTCTCGATAATGTCGATTTTTTAATCAATGGGGCTTCTGCTGCTTCCTGGTGGTTTGGTACGCTTTTGGGCTGGAACGACAAAACGGCTACCCGGCTGGAAGCGGGCATGCGTTTTTTTGAAGGAACACGCGACAATCAAACGCAATTCAAGATGGAGCAAGTTTTTTACTTGCCCAACAGGTCAAATATTAGAGTAGGTGGCTATATGGGGGTTGCCGCTGACTTTCCAACGGAAGGTTTCGGTTTTGTCAGCGGGCTTTTTCCGCTAGGAGAGCATTTTTCTTTAGAACCCGCTTACTTTTACAGCATAGACGGCCTATCTAGCACCCCGCAGCATCGAGGTGTATTTTCCGGGCGGTATCGCACCCAACAAGGGCTTGAATTGACAGTAGGTGGCTTCTACGGACAGGTTATGTTTGAAGACGAGAACATAACGGAGAACAAGCTTGCTGGGCTATTTGCCCTGGGGTTAATTCCCCTGAGCGATGCCTTCGCTGCGCAATTGGCCATCAATTACGAAGATGGAATTTTCCAGAATGCTTTTATCGGCGCACTGGGTATCAAATGGCGTTTGAATCGCTGATCTTTTTTTCCTGACTTTTTCCTCAATCCTTGTCTGACTTCACTGGCATAGTGCGCCTGATGGAATAGCCGATGCTATGTCTTTGTTCAAACATTTAAAAAAATGAATCATGCCAAACTTTAATAAGAACATCCAGGCAAATCTTATAACTACCGCCGGAGTTGCATTATCCCAAGAACAACTGCTATTGCCTAAAACTACTAATGCCGTAAAAGCAGGCAGCTTATCTTACCCCCCCAAACCCTGGCTCTATCTGAGTATTTTCGCCTTCTGGATAGCAGCGCTGATTTGGTTTCAACCCCGCTTGTGGGGGCTTTTGGAAATAGCTTACAGCCCGGCTTCCCGTTTAGCCTTGCTGGCTTTTATCTTTTTTATTGATTTTGCCTGGCTGTATGGCACTTATAATGTCTGTGTAGTGCTATTTGCCCTGATCTACAAATACAGCTCGCGGAGGCCAGAAAAGGCATTGGCACAAGCCAGCCTCACCAAATTTCCGCCCATAGCCATACTTTATACGACCTACAACGATTTTGTGGAAGAGAGCGTGTTGTCTTGTGTCCACCAGGATTATCCCGATTTTACCGTCTATATATTGGATGATAGCACCGATGCATATTACCAAAATTTGGTAGATGATTTTGCCCGGCAAAACAGCGATAGGGTAGTAGTGGTGAGAAGACCCGACCGAAAAGCATTTAAAGCAGGTAATATGAACCATGCCCTTTCTCGTGTGGCAACGGAAGAACCTTATTTTGCGATAGCAGATGCCGATGAAATATTGCCGCCCGATTTTTTATCTAAATTAGTGCCTGTGATCGAAGCCGATCCTCAATGTGGATTTGTGCAGGCCAATCACAGGGCCAATCCCCAAGCCGATAGCAGCTTGGCTCAGGATTTAGGCATAGGCATTGACATTCATTGGAAATGGTACCAGCCTTTGCGCAATGACTATGGTTTTGTGATGTTTTTGGGTCATGGTGCGTTGTTGCGTAGGAAGTGTTGGGAAGAAATAGGTGGTTTCCCAGATATTGTCAGCGAAGATTTGGGGTTTGCTATACAGATCAGAGAAAGGGGTTATCGAGGCCGCTTCGTTGAAGATGTGATTTGCTTTGAAGACTTCCCAGATTCCGTTCGTGCTTTCCGAATCAGACACATGAAATGGACTCGTGGTACCAGTGAGTTTTTAAAAAAGCAAATGGGATGGCTGTTGAAGGCTAAAAATATTACATGGACCGAAAAGCTGGATATTTTGTTTCCTACACTTAATTTGCCTTTGACCCTGGTTTATTTCATGTTTATGGTAAATGCCAACTTGATATTGCCTTACTTTTTTGGTCATTGGCAAGATATGACCTTTGAATTAGGAGGTACTTCGATCATTTTTCCCATCATGGTCATGCATCCGCATTTTCAAACCATTTACACGCCTGATTTCTTTGCCATAACCATGATGACCTTTTTTGCGCCTGTACTTTGCTTTATATTAGCTTTGGCCACTCGACCACTCCGATTGTTTCGTTTTCTGGCCAATAGCACCGTCTTGTATGCCGCTTTGGCCCCTTTGTCATCCATAGGTGTATTGACTTATTTGATTTCAGGAAAGGCCATATTCTTGGTTACGGGCGACAAAAAACAAGTAGAACACAAAAGTGGCCTGGCCAAAAGCGGGCTGGCAGCTACTATAAAACACCATTGGCAGCAATTGATTCATAAAAGCCACCCCGATACAGCACCTGTGCAATTTTTTGAAATAGCTACCGGATTGGTTTTTGGTGTTGTTTGTATCTATGCTTTCCAGATTTCGTTTCTAGGCTTATGCCTGGCTTTTCTACTATTGCCGTTGTTGCACCATGCTGGTTGGCGCAACCCGTGGATCAATGCGCTGACTTATTTGCCATTTGCGCTTATCCTGTTGGGGGTTGTTATGGCTGGCTTAAGCTTAGTAGGCATGCAATCCGTATTTTTTGGCTATGGTTTTCATTTTTGAAGTTCTTGCTGGGCAGGTAAAAAAACGCTTTCAGCAGCAACATTTTCCTGCTCAGCACAATATATTTTCTGACACCTATACTAAAACCTATTTTTAATCCATTAATAGGGAGCAGTTTCTCAAAAAACAAATCACAGCATGAGGATTCCATCTTGGATTTTAGTAACTCTGGCACTAGTTTTTCACGGCATAGTAATTTTGGATATTAGCAGTTGCCAGCACGAGCCCTTTGAGGACGACATGGTAATAGATACAACAGGCAATGGTAATCCTATTGATACAACGGATAATCCCATTGATACTACAACCACAGGCGACCCCTGTAATCCAAACATTATTTATTTCAACCAGCAAATATTACCTATCTTAGCATCCAATTGTGCTTTGAGTGGCTGTCACGATGCAATAACCCATGAAGATGGGGTAGAACTGACCAGTTACGAGAAAGTAATGCAAACGGCTAAGGTCAGGCCCGGCGATTTGGATGACAGCGACCTGTACGAAGTCATTACCGAGCAAGATGCGGAAGATGTGATGCCGCCAGCACCGAATGCTCGATTAAGCCCCGATCAAATCCAGTTGATAGCCGATTGGATTTTACAAGGTGCCCAAAACTTGGAGTGTGATCCCAATTCGGGAGGCTGTGCCACGGAAAACAGAAGTTATAGCGCCCATGTGCAGCCAGTGATTCAAAACCATTGCCAGGGCTGCCACAGTGGTGCTGCACCATCGGCAGGCATTGACCTGAGTACTTATACGGGCGTAAAGGGCGTAGCAACGGATGGCCGCCTTTATGGTGTGATTGCCCCACTGTCGGGCTATGTACCCATGCCCTATAACAGTACCCCGCTCAACGATTGCATAGTCGAACAAATCAAGTCTTGGATTGATGCTGGGGCACCTGAGAATTAGTAAAATCGGAATAAACTATATGAATCGTTTTTCAATTTTATTGTTGGCAATTGTGCCGCTGTTTTATACTTCATGTTTCTACGACAATGAAGAGGATCTGTATCCTGATACAGGCAACTGCGAAACCACCGATATTAGTTATAGCCAGGATGTGCTGACATTGCTCCAAAATAACTGCTACGTGTGCCATGCCGCAGCCATCAACCTCGGCAACATCAACTTGGAAGGATACGACCGGGTAAAGGTATATGTGGACAATGGGGCTTTATTGGGGGCCATCAAGCACGAGAGCGGCTATTCGCCGATGCCGCAGGGTACAGCTCAGTTGCAGGTATGTGAAATAGCGCTCATCGAAGCCTGGATTGCTGACGGTGCTTTAGATAATTAGTCTTTGACCAGTCGTGTGATTAAAGCAATAGTTTTGTCAATGAAGGTTAAAAATCACTACTATGAAAAATATTTTGATCATTATTGGGGTGTTGGCTGTAGCTGGAGGAATAGGTGCATATATGTTGTACAATAAGCCGCACCAGAATATGGAAAAGGCAAAAGCTGCTTTTGAAATGTCAGCAGAAAGCCTCTTTTCTGAGTATGAGACGGATGAATCCGCCGCCGATGCTAAATACCTGGATCAAATTGTTCAGGTACAAGGGCAGGTCAAAGAAGTCACTAAGGAAAATGGTATTGTGAGTGTCAGCTTGGAGGCAGGTGGTTTGATGGGCGGCGTTAATTGCGAGCTAGATGAACTGACCAAACATGCGAGAACAGATTTTCAAGAAGGAGAAACCGTCCAATTCAAATGCCTATGCACTGGGATGTTGATGGATGTGGTGCTCGTTCGATGTGTAGAACAGCAATAAATTTTAATTTTTCAATCAAAATCAAATGTCAATGAAACAATCTTTGGTATTCATGCTGGCCTTATTGAGTGTAAGTGCCATTCACGCACAGAAGTATTTTACAAAAGCAGGAAATATTGCTTTCTTCTCCGATACAGCTTTGGAGAAAATCGAAGCACACAACTACAAAGCTACCAGCGTCATTGACCTGACAAGTGGACAAATGGAATTTGCGGTATTAATCAAAGCTTTCCAGTTTGAAAAGGCCTTGATGCAAGAGCATTTCAATGAAAACTACATGGAAAGTGACAAATTTCCCAAAGCCACTTTCAAGGGCGAAATCCAGAATTTGAGCGACATCAATTTCAAGAAAGATGGCGACTATACTGCTAAAATAAAAGGAAAGTTAACCATACACGGGGTGACCAAAGACATTGAAACAACAGGTACGTTTAACGTAAAAAGCGGCAAAATATCTGCTAGTTCTGTTTTCAATGTTTTGGTAGCTGATTATGGCATCAAGATACCAACAGTGGTTAAAGATAATGTCGCCAAAGAGGTAAAAATCGAAGTAAATATTGATTACGAAGAACTGAAAGGGTAATTTTACCCTAAAAATGCGAAATATGTTCCAAAAAGATTTTGCCAGTATCAAACGGGGGGTGTTACTGTGCTTATTGCTGAGCCTTTGTAGTGCCGTATTTGCCCAAGAGGATTTATTATCCTTGTTGGGTGAAGATGAAGCAACCACGGATTATGTCAAGGCCAGTTTCAAAACCAATCGGGTTGTTAACCTGCATTCGCTCGAAAGTACAGCAGGTGGCGTTTTTGATTTCAAGATCAACCACCGTTTTGGTTTCATCAATGGCGGAATCGATGAACTGTTCGGTTTGGATGTAGCCATGATCCGCATTGGCGGCGATTACGGCATTACTGATCGGCTCACAGTAGGGGCGGGGCGCAATAGTTTTGAAAAAACCTACGATGGTTTTTTGAAATACAAGCTGTTGTGGCAAAGTACAGGCGCAAAGGAGATGCCAATTTCGCTGGCTTTATTTGCGAGTACGGCCATAAGGACGATCCCTTTTCGCGATCCCGATCGCGAAAACTACGTTAGCTCGAAGATGTTCTACACCTTTCAGGCGATCATTGGCCGAAAATTCAGTGAATCCTTTAGCTTTCAGCTTTCACCAACTTTGGTGCACCGCAATCTGGTAGCTACTCGTGCAGAGAAAAACGATGTACTCGCCATGGCGGCAGGCACCCGGCTCAAATTGAGCAAACGCCTGGCCATCAATGCCGAATATGTTTATGTGTTGCCCGATCAATTGGCTGAAATCTACAAAAATTCTTTTACCATCGGCTTCGATATCGAAACAGGAGGCCACGTTTTTCAGTTGCATTTCACCAATTCTACGTCCATGATCGAGAAAGGGTTTGTGACCGAAACGACCGGCGATTGGTTGGATGGCGATATCCATTTTGGATTCAATGTTTCGCGTGTTTTTACAGTAGCTAAAGGCAAAAAGGAGTAATCCACTTTACCCTTTTTAAAAAAAGCTTGCACCAAAAACGCGACTGATTACCACGGTCGCGTTTTTGTATTTAGGGAAAAAGTTAGGCTTGCCCTGCATGCAACACCCCGCCTAGAAGTCGAGCAAGCACCTACTAACCATTAAAATATATTTTCCTAAATTTGCCCCCCGAAATCACCAAACTAAAGTCCAGATGCCAGAGAATCGTACAAGTTACGCACTCATTACAGGCAGCAGCCACGGCATTGGCCGTGCAATGGCCGAAGAATGTGCCCGCCGCGGTATCCCTGTATTATTGGTCGCATTAGACGAGCCTGAATTGCACCGTTTTACCAAATATCTATCTAGTACCTACAACGTTGCTACCGACTGTCTTGGGATCAATCTTTTAGAAGGAAACAGCCCCGATCGCGTGCATGCTTGGTGCAAAGAAAAAGGGTATGAAGTAGGCATACTTATTAACAATGCTGGATTTGGCCGAAGCGGCTTGTTCAATAATGTTGCCTTAGAGGAATATTACAACATGATATTGCTCAACAATCGGGCCATGATTGGCCTGACCTATCGCTTTTTGCCCGATTTGCTCCAATTGCCCAAAGCCCATATTTTAAACATGAGCAGCATGGAAGCTACTCTGCCGCTGCCTTATAAAGCTGTTTATACGGGTACCAAACATTTCGTGTACGGCATATCACTGGCGCTGCGGGAAGAATTAAAGACTACGGGGATTAAAGTGAGTGTGCTTTGCCCCGGCCCAACGGTGACGAATGAAGATGGGCTTAGGCGCATACAATCACAGGGCAAAAAAGCCAAACTCTTAGTCAGCATGCCGGAGGATGTCGCCAAAGAAGCCGTCGCCAAAATGCTCAAAGGCCAAAGGGTCATCATTCCCGGTTTCATGCCTTATTTGATTGTGCAAATCATGAACCGCATGCCACTGGGCTGGAAGATGAGTATTTTGGAGCGTATGTTTCGGGCTTATAGATGATGATTAGCGGTTCAGAAAATAATCTATGAACAACAGCATTTCCTGTCTTTCTACCTCCAGGAATTTTTAAAAAGCACCTCATTGACTTCTTCATTGAACGCAGAGATAACCACATCAATGAGGCGAAGCCCTTGCTCCGTTAGCAGAATATTGTCAATTGCATTTTTCTGCATTTCTAATCTGTCGAGTTCCTAACCATTGCTTCCATCTTGCTCAACATTTTCCGTTCCACAACATGTCGGCCATCGAAGGAATGTAGTTGAAAATGTAGCCCAGACTGGCGGATCAATGCCCGATATTGATCCATGCGCTCCGGGGTAAGAAACTGATCCGATTCGCCATAAACCAGATGGATGTTTTTTTTGGAAAAATAATCCAAATGGGGGGCATAATCTATATCCTCAGGCATCATGCCTGCCCATAAGATCAGGTGGTCGAAGGCGGGGTGAACCTGGGTTATCCAGCGCAATTGGGTGGCGCATCCTTGCGAAAAACCAAACAAGACGATGCGGCAGTCGTCGGGCAATTGGGCGCGATAAATATCAAGCACTTGCGATAAATAGGCGCTGTAGTCGTTAATTTCGTCCAAACGATGTGCTCGCGTCATCCAGGAAGCGACAGGGTCGCCAGTAAAGCCCTGCCAATAGAACAGGGATAATCCTTCTGGGGCAATAACCAGCGTATCCGACAAGTCTAACACTTCAAAATTTTGCACGAATTGACTAGCCAACTGGCCATAACCATGACAGACCAACCAACAATAGCGCAAATGCTTTCCTGTCTGGCCCAAGGTGTAGTAATGTGCGGTACGGCTGACTTTTAGCGAATGTTCCAGCATGTATTACTGCTTTTCTCCAGACTTGCCCCCCTTACTGGTGCTGCCTGTTTTAGTGGTATTGCCTCCTTTGCCGGGGTTGTCGCCACCTACTGCGCCGTCACTTTTATCTGCACTCCCTTCTTTGCCCGACTTGCCGGTATCGTCTGCCTGAAACATTTGCCTAAGGCGCTGGGACAAACGCATAGCACCCTGATCGTAATTTGACATGACAACGATGATGTAGCCATTGTTGAGTAAAATATCCAGGTTGCTATTCAGACCGGGAAAACCGCCGCTGTGACCGACCACAGTGCCGTAATCGGTTGCTTCTACAGAAAAGCCGTAGCCATAGCCAGCACCGCTGTGATCTGTCCACATTTTTTCCTGTGTTTTGGGGTTCAGCCATTTTCCCGCCAATAGTACCTTTGCAAAGTAATACAAATCTTGTACGGTGGAATAGCCTCCACCTGCTGGGCCGCCTTTAATGACGTGTTTGAAGGTGTTGTTTTCCCAACCCGAAGGACTGCTGGCGGAAGGGATATAACCTTCAGCTAAATTTTCAACGACCTGATCCAAATCGTAGCAATCCGTATTGAGCATTCTGGCTGGGTTGTAAACGCTTTCTTGTATGTATTCAAAGTAATCTGTATTCATGGCTTTCTCGATGACAACCCCCAATAACAACATACCGGTATTGCTGTATTGGTATTTTTCTCCCGGTTCAAAAGCCAGCTTTTCTCCTTGAACTAGGGGCTTATAGTCATCCAGTTTGCGGAACATTTCGCGGGAACTTTTCCAGAAAGTCTCGTTAAAGTAGCTTCCCAAGCCAGAAGTATGGGTCAAAAGGTGGTGGATCGTAATTTTATCAGAGATCGAGCGGGGCAACCAGGTTTCGTCCAGGTACTTACTCAGTTTATCGTCATAAGCAATCAGCCCTTTATCCACTAACTGCAAGATAGCTACTGATGTAAACATCTTGTTCATCGACCCCAAATTGAACTTGGTCTGCACGGTATTGGGCACATGAAAGCCTTTGGATGCTTCACCGCAGGCATACTGATAATAAATTTCATCGGCCGTGCCGATAAGAACAGCACCAGAGAACACATCTTTAGTGCATAGTCGCTCCATCAAAGACTCCACTTCATATATGTTATCTTTGGTGCTCAAACTTTCATCTGTTTTATCCAGATTGGTAGGCACGCGTGCGGGTGCAAATTCTAAGCTGCTGATCTTGTCGCGGGCATCGAGCTTTAGAATGAGGCCGTCCCAGCCCTTGTAGTAGTAATTTTGGGCTATAACTACGGTTTGGTCATTGCGTGCTGGGGTGTAACGGCGAATGCTGTGAAAGGTCAGACCACCCGTTTGGCGGAACAAATCCCGAAATACCATGATGTGTTCCTCCATGGGAAAAGCATCGCGAAATTCAGCGCTAGTCTGTTCAAGTATAAATTGTTTAATGAGTTTTGGATTGTCGCTGTTGATGGTATTGATGAGGGCTTCTATGCGTTGACCCAAAACGCCTCCCGGCATTTCAGAAACATCTTCGTACGCAGGAGCCTTTTGAGCAACAACAGCAGCTGATAAAGACATCAGACAGATAAGCAGAAAAAAGAACCTTGACATCTGATCGGGCTTTTAAAATAATTACGAAATGATTCGTAGGCAAAATTACAGCTATTTTTGCAAAGTTGTCCCACTTTAAACAGATTTGTAGGATGGACATCCCCCGTAAAATATACAAATGCCAGGCAGTTCAGCAACGCAATACCCAAAAAATGGTAAAGAACCAGAATGATTTACAATATTTGTTGGACTGGCAACGTCCATAAAGCAACTAATAGCAAAAATCTACCGCCCTATGTCAAAACAAAGTCTGCTTATCTTTTCTTTATTGGTGACGGTAAATGGAACTGCTTTAGCTCAAGAACAACTGGGGCTTCGCCTTTCCAATTACAGCGGCATCAACAGCACCATCATCAATCCAGCCTACCACACTACAGCGCCATTCAATTGGGATATCAATTTGTTGGAAGGCGCTTTTCACGCATCTAATAACTATGTTTATATTGAAGAAACAGGTTTGTTGGATCTCTATCGAAATGGCGAAAAGCTCAATTTTCTAATCAAACCCGACTTGGATAGTGATGTTCAGCTAGGGCCAAACGATCGTTTGGTTGATTTTGACAACAACAGCCGAAAACGATTTGGCAATATTTTAAGTAGTGTGATGGGGCCTTCGTTTTTTGTAGCCATCAACCCGCAGCACCGCATCGGACTGATCACCAAGTGGCGGTTTTGGGGCAGCTCTCAGGATATTCCTACCATACTCAGTTACTACTCCTACGACGAGCAAAAGTTTTTCAACGAATTCTCGATAGATCCTTTTCGGGGGGCCGCTGCCACTTGGGCGGAATTGGGACTTAATTATGCCTATACAACAGAAACATCTGCCGGAAATTTATCTCTGGGCATTACCGCTAAGTATTTAATGGGCTATGAAGCGGCTTTTGTCAGGAATGTGAATTCTTTTCAGTACGAAAAATTGCCCGGGGATTCCATTTCGTCCTTATCTTCTATTCAATTGCGATATGGTTTCACAGACTCCAATCTGAGTTCTGATAATTACAATCTTACTCAAAACGGCAGTGGTGTTGCTTTTGATCTGGGCATGGTATTTACCGTAGGAGCATATGATGGAGGTGCCTATGACTGGAAATTTGGGGTTTCTTTAATAGACATTGGCCGTATCAACTTCAATAAAAACGCTCAGCTCCACGAATTGAACGGCAACGATGTATTCATTGTTGATACGGAGGTGTATAAGGACTTTGATTCAGCAGAAGATTTTGAAGCTTATATACAAGACCTGAGCGCACAAACGTTGGGGGATCAATCGGCAACATTAGCGGCAGAGTCGTTCAAAATGGCCTTGCCTATGGCTTTTAGCCTTCAGGCCGACCGTGCATTAAGCCCTCATTTTTACGTAGGAGCAGCCTTTACACAGGGTTTTCCAATTGGCGATGCCAGCATTCGCAGGGGCAGTTTATTGGCCGTTGCGCCCCGATTTGAAAGCAGGTGGTTCGATGCGATGCTGCCCATCAGTTATTACAATTGGGAAGACCTGAGGTTGGGGCTATCGGTTCGATTGGCCTTCCTGACCTTAGGTTCTGATCATTTGGGCAGTATTTTTACCCGATCTGATTTTTATGGAACCGATTTCTACGTTGCTTTAAAATTCAATCCTTTCAAAATAGGCCAATCGGAGAAAGGGCAGGAAGGAAGATCTGGAGCAGGAAGCAGGGGCAGAGGCGCGGGTGGCGGCAATGGCCGGGTGAAATGTTATCAGTTTTAGAACAAACGTTCTTTTTGAGTTTCATCCTAAAACTGTTTGCCAAGGCTGACACCTAAGTTAATAGGCAATACCCGGTGCGCACAATCGTCCCCACTTGGACTAAGTGTAATCGGGGTTTTTCCAACAATGATTAAACCCAGGCTATTTCCGTTGGCCCATGTTCGGCTAAATCTTCCACTTAAGCTGCCATATAAGTTAGTTTGTACCGCAGTGGATTCGGGAAAAGGTTGAAACCCCGTTTCGGCATTCCAATAATCACCGTCAATTTTGAACCAATGGGCAGCGCCAAGCCCGGCGTCTAATGAGACATCGAAACCTGAAAGCGACCAAGTGTGACCAATACCAATGCCAAAATCTAGGCGATGGTATTGATTGTAAAATTCATAAAAAGTAGTGGTTTTGACGATCGTATTTCCCACCGCTGAATCGTAAAACAACTGGGTATCGACATTGGAGGTACGGATACTGCTTTGATGAAAAATATAATTGAAATCGGCCAATAAGTAAAAGCCTTTCGGAAGCAGTCTTTTGTAAGAGATACCCAGAAAATAGCCGGGCAGTGTCGGTTTTTCTTGACAAGTTTTTATGCTATCTAGGTACCAGTGAGCAACTGCTCCTATACTAATATTGAATTCGTTTAGGCGCTGAAGGTTTTTATTTGGTTTTGGGGTATGCCATGCATCGAGGTTTGGTGGGTTAGCCCCAATTACATGAAAAGCTAAAGAAGGTAAAATACTTATGTTTTCCAAGCGGCTTTCCGCAGTGTATTCAACTTCGATTGGGGGGTGCGAAGGGATAGCATTTAACGTTTTTTCTTGTTCAGAGAGAGCGCGTAGTGAAGTGGTAATAGGTGTTTCGATTTTAGTGCTTGCATCCTGGTTTAGAAAAATGTCTGGTTTTAGCTGTTGTGTACGGCTAAGAGCTACAGCAGTTAAAGCGGACTGATTGGAAGTGGCCACCTTAGTGTCCGCATTTAGAATAGGTTTTTTCGTTAGCACTTCAGGAATAGGTTGATTTGGCGTTGCTTCACGTTTGGATGCTTGTTGTTTATTGGAAAAGGTCGGCTGTACAAATTGATCTGACGGGGACTTTAAGGATGATGAGTAATTATAGGTCAGGATTAACCCTATTACGAGAGCTGCCACACCCAAGCTCCACCAGAGTAAAAATGGTTTTTGGCGTTTCTCAGGACGCTCAATTTTGTTCCACAAAGCCATCCGGTCAAAATCTGGCGGCCCATGTCTATCCATTTTTTCTTGCAAATCTTTCATCATCACACAGTTTTGATCTCATTCAAATTTTTTACAGCTACGCGTAACCTCTTTTTGGCTCTGGATAGATATACCCGACAACTGTTCACATTGATATTGATCATTTGAGCAATCTCTTCATGCGAATAACCCTCAATTTCAAATAGATTAAAAATCAGACGTTGTTCATCAGGTAGCGCTTCTATCAGTGTTAAGAGATATTCTGTATCCAAGTCCATCAAGTAGGTACTTTTGCCTATAAATTCGGTGGCATCATCTAACAATGGCTCCCATTTAGCTTCCTTCTTTAACACATCAGCAGCCGTATTGATACAAATGCGCCGTATCCATGTCTTTAAGCTGCCTTTTTTAGGATCGTACTGATTAATATTAGCGAAAACTTTGGTAAAGGCGATTTGTAAAATGTCTTCGGTGGTGGATTTGTTAAAACAATAGCGATAGACCGTGCTGTACATGATATCCACATATTGGTGATAAAGGTGGGACTGTGCCCGCCGATTGCAGCGGGCACAGTCCTTAGCCAAAGCTTGATCTGTCAGATATGTGTTATTTTGCTTCAACTTTACAGATGTTCCTTTTCAGCGATACAGGTCGCTATTTGGTGCTTGATGCATGCCATTTTTTTGCACGCTTCATTTTAAAGTCCATCTAAGCCACCAGCTTGAGCCGTCCAAGTCCAGAAAAAGATAGAAACATTAGCGACTGGAGAACCTCCGGCAGAGATACCCGCTGGAATTGCCCCCCCTTGTTCCATCAAAGCGGGAAGATCCTGTGGATTCACGTCAAAAGTAACGTTTTCAAAGGTAGTATTCGCAACTTCATCTTCTGTTATGGTTAGGCCCTCAAGTGGGGCTATAAAGTGGAGGTTCTTTAAATCTACAGGTGTATAGTTATCAACATCTATTAAAGAGCCACCAGTAGTTGCATTACTTGTAACGGCAACGATAGTACCATTCTGAATGGTGTGACGTGCTTCGTAAGAGCCTTCAGGTCCGTCCAATTCAAAGCAGTTACCTCCAGGGGTAATCACTACGAAGTTATCCAAGGTGCCGCCCCAAGCCTGATCTGTGTCAATGGCATCATCGCCAACCTGCCAAACTACTACATTAGACACATTGACGTTACCGCCAAACCATTCTATGCCGTCATCTCGACACCCAACAATTTCTATGTGATCGATAGTGGTACCAGAACCGACTCCAGCCAGTGTTAGCCCATTGATTTCGTTGCCTTCGCCAATGTTTGTACCACCGTGACGAATAGAAACATAACGGAGAACACCCGAGTTGTCAAATTCATCATCTCCGCCATAGTAGTGGTCGTTGTCGAATGCAGAAAGTCCTTCAATGATCATTTCCCCTGTATTGACCACTGAGTCTACTGAGATAAGCGCCCTGCCTAATAAGATGACACCGCCCCATAAGCCGTTATGCGTCGAATTTAAATTAGGGCTGCCGAAGTTTCCAACGGCAATATCATCAGGAGTGATTTCGTCCGCAATGGAAGTGAATATAATGGGTGCTTCTGGTGTGCCTTCGGCCATCAGTTTCCCCCCACGGGCTATTATAAGTGCCGAAGAATTGACCCCTTCGCCAATTAGCCCCTTAATGACAGTACCCGGTTGAATGGTAAGGGTTACTCCATCAACAACTGTGGTATGACCTGCAAGAATATAAATTTTACCTGAAGTCCATATAGCATCAGTAGTAATGTCACCCAGAACTACTATTGGCTGACCCGGGCTTATCGAATCGCAGGTCTGCAAATCGCCTATATCGTATGATCCTGGATCGCTTGCAAGTGAAAGGCTCACAGATGGGCTTTGGGTAGTATTTTCTTGGTCGATGGCTTGAAGGTCGAGCGTACCTTCTAATAAGAAGACAAGGTTGAATAAACCATCATCATCGGTAAGGGTATAACTTGTTTCACCGTTGAATTGATACCACACTAAAGCGCCATCAATAGCTGCGCCTTCGCAATCTACTACTTTGCCATTGATGGATATCAAAGTAATTGCAATCGTTACTGTTCCTAAATCCGTGGCTGTATTGAAGGTGCCCAACTCAAGGGGTTGGCTTAGGTCTTCACCCAACCACACACTTATGGACACAGATTGCCCAATGGGAACCGATGCACACAGATTGCCATCAATATCAGTTTGTCCAAAGAAGTAGGCGATTTGTTGATCTGGTGAAGATATCAGGTACGTGAATCCGGATAGCGCGATTCCCTCCTGATCGACCAAGCTCATGCATACTTCTGTTGGATCAAAAGGTATATCGCAATTCCACCAAGAAAAGTGGCTTACTTCGGCTTCAAGATAGTTTCCCTTATTGAATGCTATGCCTTCTTCCACCCATTTACCCGTATTTTCGTCCATGCTCCAAAGGGGAACTTCATTGGGGATTGAGCCGTAATTATTGGGAACTGGGAATTCCAATTTAGCTGTTTGTCCATCTGGAATACTCAATTCGTTTCCCGATTCGTCGAATAGTTCAACAGCGTACATCCCATAGGATTGCAAAGTATATAACTCGCCGTTCACTCCAATAGCCGACATATCTCCTGGTGCATCTTCAAGGAAACCGGACTCAGTAGGGTTGTAATACCTGCTCTTGACGAGTACAGCGCCAGTATAATTACTACCATCGGATTTTTTTAGGAAAGACGGAAGGCTCAAACGGCCATTTTGGCTAATAGCGCCAGTACTGCCTGTTGTGAAAACCGTCTCCATTTCGAATTGGTGCATCTCCAATCGGATGCTACTTCGACTATTGCTTCGGCCTCGCAGCAATTTTACTTGCTTCATCCAGCCATCTAATTCAATGATAACAGGTAGTCCATCAGCAGGTATGGATAAGCCATTGAGTTGGATCAAGCCACGCTGATCGGAATAGCGTGTAATCGCCTTTGGGGTATTGGTCAGAACGGCACCCTCTAATGGGTTGCCAACTTCATCTACTACTTGTATCAAGAAAGAAACATTGGTGTTATCCGGCACAGTAGTGGTATCGGTTTCTACCCGTATTTGATCATCTTTGGTACATTGCAATGAGGTGAATATTAAAATCAGAAGTGCAAAAAGGTTTATGTTCTTCATTGTTTTAATGTTTATAACTTGTAGTAATTTTTTTGTGTTGTAAAAGCCTGTTTTCAGGGACCTGAAAAGCTGGCCTCCTTTCCACAGCACAAAGGCTTGCCAGCAGTTCAGCACCCCGGGTACTAACACGAATGGTTTTAGGTATTGATCACTTTTGTTCAACAATAGCATAAAAGTGATCTCGTCAACCAAACGCACGAATGCAAAAGCCATTCAATAAGCCTATACTTGTGGAATGAGAGAAACGATACAAGGCAAGAAAAAATAATTGCAGAACCAATGACTTCGATTTTCTTATAAAGGGTAAATCACTTCCTAAACAGAGCGTATTCTGATAGATAATCCAACATCAAACAACTGCCAGGCAAGTCAACTAGAAACCATCCGCCTCCCGCTGAAAGCGGGATTCGCTCGCCCGGCCCGTCCGACCGGAATCATCCGGGCGGGATGGCCCCGCTGAGGCCGATACGCTCAGAGGGATCGGACGGGGGCAGGGAAACCAGAAACCTCACAACATATCTTTCATTTCAAAGTACCCCTTTTTGCCAATCAGCCACTTGGCGGCTTCTATGGCACCCTGCACAAAACCAGCGCGGCTGTGCGCTTCGTGTTTGATGGAAAGGGTATCAATAGCTGAGCGATACACCACTTCATGCGTACCGGGCACTTCTCCTTCCCGGACAGAATGAATGGGTATAGTGTTTGGGTCAGCATTCGAGCTAAGCGACCATTGATCTTTTTCAGGCAGCAGGGACAGCAGGTCTTCTGCCAGGCTAATGGCCGTTCCACTTGGGGCGTCCTTTTTATGTACATGGTGAATTTCTGTCAGGGCTACTTGATAAGTGCTGAATTGAGCCATTTTTTCGGCTAAAAACCGATTGAGCGCAAAAAAAATATTGACCCCGAGACTGAAATTGGAGGCATAAAACAAAGCACTATTATACGCTGTACACCATTGCTTGGCGGTATCCAACTCACTGAGCCATCCCGTAGTGCCGCATACCACTGGAACGCCCCGTTGCATGGTATTTTTCAAATGGTTCAGCACCGCATCCGGGCTGGAAAATTCAATAGCCACATCAGCCGCCTCCAGCTTAGTCCATTCTTCTGGGGAACTTGTAGAATTGCTCTTGAAAACAATTTCGTGCCCTTGTTCTATTGCCAGCTTTTCAATTAGGCGACCCATTTTGCCATAACCCAATAGCGCTATTTTAAGCGTATCCATTTTTTTGTTGTCTTTAATGTGACCTGAGAATCGGTTCTTCGTCTGAAGAACAAATCGCTAAACAAACACTTTTTTTTTAGAATAATAGGGGAATGGCTCAATTAGAATCTGTGCATTGAATTAGAATATTTTAGAGCGCCTATCCTCAGCATTTCTCAAAAAGCTAAAATGCAGCCGATGCCTTTGTTGGGGGTCGGCTTTTTTATTTTGCAGCGTGGGCTAGGAATTGCTTAGCAAGAGGACACAAGCATGTTTTTACTTCTTCTTTCAGAAAAGAAAAAAAATAACTTCCTTTGTGAACCTTATTTATACTTTTTTGTATAAATTCGTAAACTTGTTTGAATTAAGTCTAAATAAACAGACCGAATCATGAGTGATTCTATGCAAACGCTGGAGGCACATACCCGAAGCGACTATAAATACGGCTTTACCAGCGATATTGAAACAGAAACCATTCCAAAAGGTTTGAGCGAAGACGTGGTAAGGCTCATTTCTCAAAAGAAAAACGAACCCGAGTGGTTGACGGAATGGCGATTGAAAGCCTATCGGCATTGGTTGACCATGACAGAACCTGTCTGGCCAAATGTACATTATCCAGCCATCGATTATCAAGACATAATCTACTATGCAGCTCCCAAGCCCAAAAAGGAACTGAGTAGCCTGGACGAAGTGGATCCGGAATTGTTGCGCACTTTTGAAAAATTGGGTATCCCGCTAGATGAGCAAAAGCTTTTGGCAGGCGTAGCCGTAGATGCAGTGATTGACAGTGTTTCGGTGAAAACGACTTATAAAGAAAAGCTGGCCGAATTGGGCATCATTTTTTGTTCTTTTAGTGAAGCTGTGAAAGAGCACCCCGAATTGGTGCGCCAATACCTCGGTTCCGTCGTTCCAGCTACAGACAATTATTTTGCTGCGCTCAACTCCGCTGTTTTTAGTGATGGCTCTTTTGTATATATTCCCAAGGGGGTAAGGTGCCCCATGGAATTGTCCACCTATTTTCGCATCAATGAGCGCAATACAGGTCAGTTTGAGCGTACGCTCATTGTGGCAGAAGAGGGCAGTTATGTCAGTTACCTCGAAGGCTGTACCGCACCCATGCGCGATGAAAACCAATTGCATGCTGCTGTGGTGGAATTAGTATCAATGGACAGAGCCTCCATCAAGTACTCTACGGTTCAAAACTGGTATCCCGGCGATAAAAAT
Source organism: uncultured Saprospirales bacterium (assembly GCA_937864265.1). Classification (GTDB taxonomy): domain Bacteria; phylum Bacteroidota; class Bacteroidia; order Chitinophagales; family Saprospiraceae; genus CALMIR01. The sequence goes on from CALMIR010000017.1 coordinate 162,798, forward strand.
GGCGTAGGTGGCATTTACAATTTTGTCACAAAGCGCGGCTTATGTGCAGGCTATCAGTCAAAAATTTCCTGGACACAGGTCGAAACAGGGTCTTCCATCACCTGGAAATACCCGAGTTGCATCCTGAAAGGCGATGAATCAGTGGGCGAATTTTACTCCGTAGCTGTGACCAACAACTACCAGCAAGCGGATACAGGCACTAAAATGATCCACTTGGGCAAAAACACGAAAAGCACCATCATTTCAAAGGGCATCTCTGCTGGTTTTAGTAACAATTCTTACCGCGGATTGGTGAAAATCGGTAAAAAAGCCACGAATGCCCATAACTTCTCCCAATGCGATTCTCTGCTTATGGGCGATAAGTGCGGGGCACATACCTTCCCTTATCTGGAAGTAGAAAATAGCACGGCCAAAGTCGAACACGAAGCGACCACCTCTAAAATTGGCGAGGACCAGCTCTTTTATTTGCAGCAACGTGGGTTGAGTGAAGAAGACGCCATCAATATGATTGTCAATGGCTATTGCAAAGAAGTTTTCAACGAATTGCCGATGGAATTTGCTGTGGAGGCGCAAAAATTGCTGGCCATCAGCTTGGAGGGAAGTGTAGGATAAAAACTCAAAGTCTTTTAAAAAAACGCATTACAATGCTTCATATCAATAACTTAAAAGTTTCAGTCAACGAAAAGACCATCTTAAATGGCATTGATTTGCACGTGAATCCGGGCGAAGTACACGCCATCATGGGGCCAAACGGATCGGGCAAGAGCACCCTGGCCAATGTATTGGCTGGTCGGGAAGATTATGAAATTGAGGGGGGCAGCATCTTTTTCGATGGAAAAGACCTATTGGAAATGGAAGTGGACGAACGCGCCCATGCGGGTATTTTCCTGGCCTTCCAGTATCCTGTGGAAATTCCTGGAGTAAGCAATGCCACTTTCTTAAAAAGCATTGTCAATGCTGTGCGCAAAGCCAATGACCAGCCCGAGTTGAATGCGCCCCAGTTGCTCAAGCTGCTGCGCGAGAAAATTGACTTGTTGGGCATGGATCAGAAATTGTTACAGCGTTCGTTAAACGAAGGCTTCTCCGGTGGCGAGAAAAAGCGCAATGAGATGTTGCAAATGGCTTTACTGGAGCCGCGCTTGGGGATATTGGACGAAACGGATTCCGGGCTAGACATCGATGCCCTGCGCATAGTTGCCGATGCAGTCAACCAACTCCGCTCTCCTGAACGTAGTTTCATCGTAGTCACCCACTACCAACGCTTGTTGAACTACATCGTTCCTGATGTTGTGCACGTGTTGTACAATGGGCGAATAGTTAAATCGGGCGATAAAAGCCTGGCCTTATTATTGGAAGAAAAAGGATACGATTGGGTCAAGGAAGAAGCGAACGCCATTGCCCAATAGGTATTACCCATTTTTAAAGTCATCACCATGTCGAGCATAGTTGTTGAAGCTAAACATACGGAAATAAAGGAGCACTTTGGTTTGCTGTTCCAGGCATTTGAACAATCCTTGAACGGCCAGTCGGCGCAGCCTTTGCACCTGATACGCCAATCGGCTTTGAAGCGTTTTTCAGAAGAATTGGATTTTCCGACGCGAAGAGACGAAGCCTGGAAATATACTTCTGTTAACCGTTTGCTACAGGGACGCTACGAATTGGGCAATGCAGCAGATATCAGCGCAGCAGCCATCCAGCCCTTTGTCCCACCTTTCGCGGAAAAACATCTGTTGGTATTTGTCAATGGCATTTATCAGGAGCAGCTTTCGCAAATCGGATCATTGGAAAATGGGGTAGTGGTTGCAAGTTTAAAAAATGCTTTGCAACATCCTGATAATCAAGAAAAAATCAGCCCATACTTACAAGAGATGGCGCATAGCGCCAATATATTCAAAGTGCTGAATGCCGCTTTTTTAGAACAGGGTAGCTTTGTTTATGTCCCTAAGCATACTCGCCTGGATCGCCCCGTTGTGGTGTTACACATCAGCACCAACGCGACAGCCGCAGCTTTCATCAACCATAGCAACTTCTTGCTGATGGATATCGGCAGCGAAGCCACAGTCGTAGAGGGCTTTTTCTCGCTCTACGATGGCGATAGGGCTGATTTTACAAACATCAACACAGTAGCTGCGCTTCAGCGCAATGCCCGCCTGACCCATTGCCGCCTGCAATACGAAAACGAGCAAGCATTTATTGTACAAAATAACAGTGCCCAGCAAGGGGGCGACAGCGTTTTGACTTCCATTCAGGTGGACTTAGGGGCCAGTTTGGTGCGCAACAACCTCTCCGCCCATTTGCTGCAAAGCAATACGGAAACCCATTTGTACGGCATCTATTTCGGAAAAGGAACGCAACATATAGACAACCATACCTTTATTGACCATGCTCCGGCACATTGCCAGAGCAATGAATTGTACAAAGGCATTTTGGCCGATAGCGCCAGAGGGGTTTTCAACGGGCAGGTGATGGTGCGCAAGGATGCACAGAAAACCAACGCTTTTCAGCAAAACAGCACCCTGCTGGCTTCCGAAAAAGCCATCATGGATGCCAAGCCTCAACTGGAGATTTTTGCAGATGATGTGCGCTGTAGCCACGGTGCGACCATCGGGCAATTAGACGAGCAAGCCGTTTTTTACCTCCGTACTCGCGGCTTAGGGGAAGAACAGGCGCGTTCGCTGTTGCAGCACGCCTTCCTGTTTGAGGTGTTGGAAAAAATGGAAGACGACGTGATACGCAATTGGATTGAAGGGTTTATTAATCAAAAATTTGAAGCATAATCGAACATGGCGGTGGCAGTTCACGAAAAAAAGCAGGTTTTGGATATGGCGGCGTTGAGGAAGGATTTTCCCATCCTGGAGCGGCCTATGAATGGCCGACCCATGGTTTTTTTGGACAGCGCGGCCTCCAGCCAAAAACCCATTTCCGTTTTACAAACGCTCGATCATTACTACCGACATACTCACGCCAATGTACATCGCGGGGTATATCAGCTCAGCCAGGAAGCGACGGATGCCTTTGAAGCGGCAAGAAGAACCATTGCCCGTTTCATCCACGCGCCTACTGATAAAGAAGTGCTGTTTGTGCGCGGCACCACAGAAGGGATCAACTTGGTTGCTTCCTCCTATGGTCGTTCGTTTTTACAGCCGGGCGATGAAATACTCATCAGCACGATGGAGCACCACAGTAATATCGTGCCCTGGCAGATGATAGCCGAACAAATGGGTGCTCGAATCAAAGTATGGCCCATTACGCCTGCCGGTGAATTGATCTGGGAAGCCGCTGATGAATTGATGGGGCCAAAGGTGAAGATAGTAGCCATCACCCATATTTCCAACGCATTGGGCACCATCAATCCGGTGAAAGACATCATCGAACTGGCCCATAGCCGAGGCATTCCCGTGCTATTAGACGGCGCACAGGCCATTCCGCACCTGAAAGTAGATGTTCAGGCACTGGATGTGGATTTCTATACATTTTCCGGGCATAAAATGTTTGGCCCTACGGGCATAGGCATTTTGTACGGCAAGGAAAAGTGGCTTGATCAAATGCCCCCTTATCACGGTGGCGGCGAAATGATCGAGCGCGTTACTTTTGAAAAAACGACTTATAACGAACTGCCCCACAAATTTGAGGCCGGCACCCCAGATATTTCCGGGGCAGTCGGTTTGGCGGCAGCCGTGGACTATATGGAAAGCATTGGCCATGAAGCCATTGGCCAACACGAACACGCATTATTGGAATACGCGACCGAGCAACTATTGGGCATAGACGGGCTTCGGATCATCGGCACGGCAGCGCAAAAAGCCAGCGTCATTTCCTTTATGGTGGAAGGGTTACACCCTTATGACATAGGTGCTTTGCTGGATAAAATGGGCATCGCTGTACGCACCGGGCACCATTGCACCCAACCCCTGATGGATTGGTACGGCATTCCGGGAACGGTGCGGGCTTCCTTTGCTTTTTACAATAGCTTCGAGGATGTGGAGCGATTGGTGGAAGGGGTCAAGCGGGCGGTTCAAATGCTTGCTTGAGCCAAGGCCGACGCTTTTAAAAACAACAAGCGAGTTCAGCATGAGCATCAACGACATACAAGATACCATCGCAGAGGAATTTGCCCTGTTTGGCGATTGGATGGAGAAGTACGAATACATCATTGACTTGGGCAAGGAGTTGCCCTTGATTGAGCCGCAGTACAAAGACGAGGATCACCTCATCCGGGGTTGCCAAAGCAAGGTATGGCTGCATGCCGATTACCGCGATGGCAAAATTGGATTTACTGCCGATAGCGACGCGGTGATTACGAAAGGCATTATCGCGCTTTTGATACGGGTATTGTCGAACCAAACGCCGGAAGCGATTGCAAACGCCGATTTGTATTTTATTGACCGAATCGGATTGAAAGAACACCTTTCGCCCAATCGCTCGAATGGCTTGGTAAGTATGGTCAAACAAATGAAATTATTCGCGCTGGCACTGCAAGCCAGCCATTGAGCGTATGGACAAAAAAGCGGTTGAAGATCAAATCATTGAAGCCCTCAAAACGGTGTATGACCCGGAAATCCCGGTTGACATCTATGAACTGGGGCTGATTTATGGGATAAGCATCGGAGAGGGTGGCCTGGTCAACTTGGAAATGACCCTGACTTCACCGATGTGTCCGGTAGCGGAATCCCTGCCGATGGAAGTGCAGGAAAAGGTATTGTCCGTACCAGCCGTGAGCGATGTGGACTTGAAAGTGGTATATGACCCGCCCTGGAGCAAAGACCGCATGAGCGAAGAGGCGCGCTTGATGCTGGATATGTTTTAGAATGGAGTTTCAAGTTTCCCTGCCCGAATCCCGCTTTCAGCGGGAGGCGGTTGGTTTCAGGTTTCAAGTTTCAAGTTTCAAGTTTCTCTGCCCATACTAGCTTTGAAAATTAAATCATGAAAATATCAGCGCAAGAAGAATACGGTTTGAGAGTATTATTGCGGATTGGGGAAAGCGACCAAACGGAGGGGCTTAGCATTGCCCAACTCAGCGACATGGAGGGCATGTCTTCCGCCTATGTGGCCAAGCTGACCCGCAATTTGAGGCTCGCGGGTTTCATCCAAAGTACCAGGGGGCAAAAGGGCGGCTATATCCTGGCTAAGCCTGCAGATGAAATCATGTTGAACGAGGTATTGAAATCACTGGGCGGTACCTTGTACGACGAAAGTTTTTGCAAAGACCACTCCGGCGTGTATGCCATTTGCACCAATTCGGTCAGTTGTTCCGTACGCTCTATTTGGAAGCTGCTCCAGTTGGCCGTAGATCACGTGCTGACCCAAATCAGTCTGGAGGATATCCTCCAAAAAAGACCCGCTACCTCCGCCTCTGTGATGCACACCATCATAGCGCAGTTGGAGCAGGACGAGCGCTTCAAGGCTTTGCTGAATAAAGGGTAAATATGCATCCAGTTATCAGACTATTAGAAGTTACAGATGGTTATGGTGTTCATATCAGTGGCTTACAATCCTAAACATACATGAAAGGTTTTTATACCATCGGCTTGTTGCTGCTCGCCAATGCGTTTATGACTCTGGCCTGGTACGGCCACCTTAAATTTTCCGAATGGAAAACCTTTAGCAAGCTGGGGCTATTTGGCATCATACTCATCAGTTGGGGGATTGCTTTCTTTGAATATTGTTTGCAAGTGCCTGCCAATCGCATTGGCTACAGTAGCTACGGTGGCCCCTTCTCGCTGTTGCAACTCAAGATCATACAAGAAGTCATCACGCTGATCGTTTTTCTATTGTTCTCTTTGCTGGTATTCCGAAATGAACCTCTTCGGCTCAACCATCTTTTGGGCATGGCTTGCCTAGTGCTTGCAGTGTATTTTATATTCAAAAAATAGTTACTGGATAACTCGAAGGTGGTCGATGATTTTGGGTAAGCTGGGATAGAAAGGCTTAGGCTCGGCTCGGAGGTGGTTGAGGGTGTCAAGTGTCGGTGTGACTTCGGGCTCACGCCGACACTAAAAGCCTTTGTGGTTAAATAAGCCTTGCCTTGGACACTTTTCCAGCGGTTAAGATAGCGCTACGCTGTAGCGCGCTGGCAGGGCTGAATCGGGGCGAC
>CALMIR010000018.1 GCA_937864265.1 uncultured Saprospirales bacterium
CGCGCCCTCCACCTCCAATACCGAGCTGCACTGCGCCGGACGACCGCGATAGCGAAAGAGGACTAAGCCACTTGAATAATAAGCCACGGAATCGCTGGTCATATCAACGTCGTCATTAATACTAAAATAAGGCCCTAAAGGAAACTGCCGTTTCCAGCTCTGTCCGCCATCGGTACTGACTAGAAATCCGACTTCTGATTGACCATTGTAAGGATTAATCGCATAACCACTTCTCAAAGCAGTCATACCCAGGGTATCATTGATAAACTCCACATCAATGACATCAATTGAATTAATGAACGTATCTAGGTTATAGGTGAAAGGAATCTCCGTGAATGCCCAGGTGTTTCCGCCATCGCTGGTGCGGCAGGTACCAGAATAGCTGCCTATCCAGCCTAGGCTGTCATTCCGAAAAAAAATCTGACCTTGTAGGTATTCCTCGGTCATATAAATCTCTTCCCAGCTTTGTCCACCATCTTGGGTGCGGTAGATAATTTTGTTACTCCCGCAATAATAAATAGGTATATTACAATAATTGGCAAGTATCCAACCATGCAAAGCATCTGTAAAATACATACTAAAAAAGCGAAAGCCGGCATAATCATCCGTGCCAATATCCAACTGCTGGTACCAGTTTAACCCACTATTGTCACTTCGCCATATCTGGCCCTGCCCCAGCATGGTCCAGCCCGTTTGTGGGTTAATGAATTGAATTTGGCTAGTACCTACACTTAATTCATTATTGGGAATGATTACCTGTTGCCAGCTTAGCCCACCGTTGGTGGTGCGATAAATAAAGCGACCTGCTGTTGCCCAGCCTAGGTTCTCATCCAGAAAAAAAAAATTCTCTATAGTTGGCGTAGGCATATTGGGCAGTTGCTGCCAGCTTTCGCCCCCATCTGTTGTTTTGAGCAGGGTGCCATATTCCCCGTGTACCCAGCCTGTGCTATCGTTGATGAAGTGAATTTGCTGTATAAATTCTGAATATTGGTATTGATTAAAAAAATACATGATAGAATCCCAGCATTGGGCACTGCTTTGCAGGGGTAGTAAAAACAAAAGCAGCAGCAGATATTTAGATGATTTCATGAAACCTGATTTTAGGAGAAAAATTGAAATACACTTGTTAGTCGGCAGGCACTTTTGAAGTGCCTGCCGACTCTCTGACTCTGGGAAAACGACTTATTGTTTCAACAGCTTGGCGCTCCATTCTCGGCTTGCTGCTTGCAGGCGGTAGTAGTAGGCTCCGGCAGGCTAATCTATTCCGTTTTATATCACAAATGGTTTCGGTTACAAAGAAAAAACGCCCATCCTTTGCCTATTGGGCAAGGTAAGTGTTGTTCTTGTGTAATTTATTTGGGTAGTTTGTGAAAGCGCGAGCTAAATGGTCGTATTTGTGAGGGCAAGATAAGACAAAAAGTTTAACCTTGCAAGACAAAAAGGTAATAAAGTGTGCAAAAAATCACACAGCTGTTCGGGGTGGTTGGGTGAAAGCCCAAACCAATTTGCGTTAGTATAATTTCGCGGCTTTTCAATGCCACTAAAGAGGGTATCGAGAGTCGTTATCTGGACACGGGATAGAGCTGGCACTATTTATAAACCTGCCTCCATTTCCCATAAATAAATAGAGCATGGCGTTTTTTTTTGCAAAGCCACCCAAAATCCCTACTTTTCCATCCAAAAATAACCCAATTACATGCAACGCCTTTACTTCATTCTTTTTACCTTGTTTTTCAATCACTTTATGATCGCACAAGCCGTATTCACTACACTCCCATCGGAGTGGGAGTTTAAAAGCAGCAGCCAGGATGCGTGGATGTCTGCTACCGTACCGGGAACCGTTCACACCGATTTAATGGCCAATGGTGTTATTGAAGACCCTTATTATCGGGTCAACGAGCGGGATGTACAATGGGTGGATAAGCAAAATTGGGAATACCGGGTGCGTTTTCAGGTGGGCAATCTCAAAAACGAGTACCAGCACCACTTGCTCCAATGCGAAGGGCTGGACACTTATGCGGATGTGTATTTGAATGGTCAACTCTTGTTTCAGGCCGATAACTTTCACCGCTACTGGGAAACGGATATTTCGGCGGCACTGAAGGAGGGAGAAAACGAATTATACCTCTATTTTCACTCGCCCATTCAAAAAGGCTTGGCAGCCCTGGAGCAGCACGGCTATGAGTTGCCTGCCGTCAATGACCAATCGGAAAACGGCGGCCTCGGCAAAAAACGGGTCAGTGTGTTTGTTCGCAAGCCTGGCTATCATTTTGGTTGGGACTGGGGCCCTCGCTTGGTGACCTCTGGTGTTTTTCGCCCCATTCGCATCAAATCTTGGTCGGATGCCCAACTGAGTGATGTGTATTTTCACCAACAATCGGTCAGCAAAGAAGTCGCGCAATTGGAAACCCTCATCAACCTCGATGCCCATGCCAACACCCAAGCGGACTTGCTCATCTATTGGCAGGACAGCCTGCTGGCACAACAAAAGGTAGAATTGCAAGCCGGTCAGCAAACCATCCAAATACCGATACAAATCAATCAGCCCCGCCTGTGGTGGTCCAGAGGCTTGGGCGAAGCTTATTTGTACGATTTGAAGGTACAGCTAAAAGCCGATGGCCGTATCCTCGACGAAAAGCAGCACCGAGTAGGTCTGCGCAGCGTGCGGGTGGTGCAGGAACCCGACGAAAAGGGCAGTTCCTTTTACTTTGAACTCAATGGCGTGCCGGTATTTGCCAAAGGCGCCAACTACATCCCCAATGACCTGTTTCTCACCCGCTTCACGGAAAAGGATTATGAAAGCCTAATCCAATCGGCCGCAGATGCCAACATGAACATGCTGCGCGTGTGGGGCGGCGGCATCTATGAATATGACCACTTTTATGACCTGTGCGACCAGCAGGGCATCATGGTGTGGCAAGACTTCATGTTTGCTTGCAGCATGTACCCCGGCGATAGTGTTTTTTTGGAAAGCGTACGCCAGGAAGCCATTGATAACGTGCGCCGCTTGCGCAACCACGCCTCTATTGTCATCTGGTGTGGCAACAACGAGATAGATGTGGCTTGGGCCAATTTCAAATATACGGCAGGGTGGGGCTGGAAGCAACTGTATAGCAAGGAGCATCGGGATGAAATATGGGAAGATTATACAGCGGTATTCCATCAGATACTACCCGAAGTGGTGGCCCAATACCATCCTGGTGTTTTTTACTGGCCTTCCTCTCCCTATGCCCGCGAGGGGGAGCATTCGAACAACAAAAGCACCCACGGCGATATCCACTATTGGGGCGTGTGGCACGCCAAGCATCCATTTTCCGCTTTTTATGAAAATGTCGGTCGCTTCATGAGCGAGTATGGTTTTCAGTCTTTCCCTGAGTTGAAAACCGTGAAAACCTATACTGTCCCGGAAGATTGGAACATCGAGTCGGAGGTAATGGCTTCCCACCAACGCAGCGGCATAGGCAACCTGCGCATACGGGGCTACATGGCCGATCACTATCAGGTGCCCGATGATTTTGAATCCTTTCTGTACGTTGGGCAGGTGTTGCAGGGTGAAGCTATGAAAATGGCCGTTGAAGCCCACCGCTCGGCCATGCCGTATTGCATGGGGAGTCTGTATTGGCAATTGAACGACTGCTGGCCAGTGGCCTCTTGGTCGGGCATGGATTATTACCAGCGGTGGAAAGCCATGCATTATTTTGTCAAAAGAGCCTTCGAGCCGATGATTGTGAGCTTTTTGCCGCAAGGCGATAGCATACAGGTATTGGTGACCAACGACCACTTGAATGAATACGAAGCCCAATTGAAACTGCGCCTGCTCGATTTTGAGGGCAATGAAATATGGGCTTCTGAGAATGATGTCAACATAGCAGCCAACACGGCGGAAATTCAGGCCTTACTTTTTTCCAAAGAGTTGACCAAGTTGGGCAATGACCAGCAAATGGTCTTGCTGGCGGAGCTGAGGCAGGGCGATGTAGTATTATGCTCGGGATTACACTATTTCAAGCAGCCTAAAGATTTGAATTTGCCGAAAGGCGTGCTGCCCAAGCTACAGCTAAAAGCTTTGCCCAATGGCCAGTACGAGATTACGGCAAGCGCCGATCAGTTGGTCAAAAACCTGTGGCTTTACTTTGACGAAGTGGATGGCATTTTTACAGACAATTTTTTCGATTTATTACCAGGTGAAGAGAAAAAACTCCTCTTTACGCCCAAAACACCCGTCAATAAGCTTGAGGTAACGGCTATCAAATGGCTATCTATCGCAGCAACTTTGAAATAATCCTCCTATTACCAGGCACTTAAAATATACATCAAATGGCAAAACCAGGCAGAAGAAAATTCATCGAACAATCGGCCAAAGGCATGGCAGCTTTCATGATTGTTCCCAGATATGTTTTAGGCGGTAAAGGCTATACGGCTCCCAGCGATCGGATCAATATTGCGGCGATAGGCGTTGGCGGCAAAGGAGAGAGCAATATTCGGCACAGCATCGGTTGGGATGAAAAAACCGGAGAAACCCAGGAGAATCTCGTTGCCCTTTGCGATGTGGACGAAGAAGTAGGTGCTGTAACCTTTGATCGTTTTCCGAAAGTAAAGCGTTTCAAAGACTTCCGCGTCATGTTGGAAGCCATGGAAAAAGACATAGATGCCGTTATTGTGTCCACCCCCGACAACACGCATGCTGTGGCTGCCATGGCCGCCATGAAGTTAGGCAAGCACGTGTATGTGGAAAAACCGCTTACCCACGACATCTACGAAGCGCGAATGCTAACAGAAGCGGCTAGAAAATATAACGTGATCACCCAAATGGGCAATCAGGGCAGTTCGGGCGACGGGGTGCGCTTGGTATGCGAATGGATATGGTCGGGCGTGATTGGGCGCGTCCGTGAAGTCCATACTTGGACGAATCGCCCGGTATGGCCACAAGGCCAGCCCCGCCCCACCGAAAAAGTAGCCGTTCCGAAAACACTGGATTGGGATTTGTGGTTGGGGCCAGCCCCGAAGCAGGATTACCACCCCTCCTTTGTGCCCTTCAATTGGCGGGGCTGGTGGGACTTCGGTACCGGCGCGCTGGGCGATATGGCGTGTCATGTGATTGACCCGGCCTTTCGGGCGCTCAAATTGAAATACCCCATTCGAGTGGAAGCCTCTACGGTCGTTCAATACCGCCAAATGTGGACTCCTTCCGATTTTCCGGAAAGTTGCCCCCAGGGTTCGATCATCCATATTGATTTTCCCGCCAGGGAAGATATGCCGGAAGTAACCCTGCACTGGTACGATGGGGGGCTGATGCCGCGCCGGCCGGCTGAACTCAAAGACGGCGAGGATATGAGCCGGGAGGACGGCGGTATCTTGATGATAGGCGATAACGGAAAAATTCTGTGCGACATGTATGGCGCTAATCCGCGCTTATTGCCCACCGAACTGATGAAAGACTTCAAAGCGCCAGATCCCTGGTTGCCGCGGGTAACCGTAAGCCACCAGCGCAATTGGGTAGAGGCCATCAAAGGAGGGCCAGCGCCCAGCTCCAATTTCGACTATGCCGGGCCATTTACGGAAACAGTGCTCATGGGCAATCTGGCGCTGCGCAGCCATACCATCAAGGAAGGCGATGAATATACAGGCCGCAAACCACTGTTGTGGGACGGCGAAAATATGCGGATCACCAATTACGAACCGGCCAACCAGTTTGTTCGAAGAGAATACCGCAACGGCTGGAGTCTATGACGCTTACCAAGCCAAAATTGGAAGCCTGCGTGGATACCCTCGCAGATGCTTTGAGGGCTGAAGCCGCCGGAGCTGATCGCATTGAATTGTGCAGCCGATTGGACTTGGACGGACTCAGCCCTTCTGTAGCGCTTTTAGCGGAAGCGCAGGCTACATTGAGCATACCCATCCACGCTATGGTACGGCCACGGGCAGGCGATTTTTGTTACACGGATTCGGAACTGGCGGAGATGGCGCTTATGATTGATCAATGTAAGGCACTGGGCGTGGCCGGTGTCGTTTTTGGCCTATTAAAGGCTGATGGCCGCATTGATAGGGACACTACCCGCTACCTGGCTGCATTGGCCAAGCCCATGCAGGTTTGTTTTCACAAAGCCATTGACCAAACCCCCGACCCGGTGGTGGCGCTGGAACAATTGTTGGACATCCCTGAAATAGATATCGTACTCAGTTCGGGCGGTGCTCCAACAGCACTGGAAGGCCAGGCTACGCTGAACGAGATGATCCGTCGGGCAAAAGGCCAACTAATCGTCATGGCTGCTGGGAAAGTTACCCAAGAAAATCTGTCGGAAGTGATGCAGCGCATCCCAACAGAAGCGTACCACGGGCGGCGGATTGTGTGTTAATGTTTCAGAATAAACGATGGTTTCAGAAAGCTTTCGTACTAGGAAAAAGCAGCTAAAAACCCTAGCTTTGCCCTCCCATTTTTAGCCCGCTGGACAAGCGTCCAAAAATCTGACAACAGCATGATACTATCCGATAAAAAAATACTGGAAGGCATTGATAGAGGAGACATATTGATAGATCCCTTCCGCCCGGAATGCCTGGGTACCAACTCTTACGATGTGCACCTCGGCAAATGGCTGGCCATGTACAAAGACCACATATTGGATGCCCGCAAACACAACCCGATCGAATACATGGAGATACCAGAAGCTGGTTTTGTACTTCATCCCAATACGCTGTACCTCGGTGTAACGGAAGAATATACTGAGACCCACGCTGCCGTGCCTTTTCTGGAAGGCAAGTCAAGTGTAGGCCGCCTGGGCATTGACATCCACGCTACAGCCGGAAAAGGCGATGTAGGCTTTTGCAATTATTGGACACTGGAAATATCCTGCACCCACCCCGTGCGTGTTTACGCAGGCATGCCCATCGGGCAATTGATTTATTTCTTAGTGGATGGCGAGATCATCAATTACTACAACAAAAAAGCCAATGCTAAATACAATGTAAAAACAGATAAGCCCATGGAAAGTATGATGTGGCGCAATCAATTTTAGATTTAAAAAGTAGGTTCCTTGACCATTCTTGTGATTTGAAGTAATGCCGTACTTAAAGCAGGTTTGTTTATCCTAAAACCTGCTTTAAGTACGGCAAACGAAAATTATTACTCCTTCCAGTCGGCCTGCTTTCCGCTAGGTATTTTCCCACACCATTTGTCAAAGTATAATTTTTTTTTGCTTATTTGAATTTATTAGATTAAATTGCCACTGTTTTGGTAGTATTCGACATCCCCCCCTTTTTTGCTCTGATAGAAACCCTTTCTTGTAATGCTCAGCTTGCGCTGTTCCTTTCTATTGCTTTGGACTAACCAAGGCCTGGGCTAGTATTTTCTCACTATTACATAATTTTTTATTATGAAAAAGATGTTTATCGCGCTTTCAATTTTATTATTTATTGGGCGTCAACACCAAGCCCAATCGGTAGATCCCGATTTTCAGCCATTCATCACCTCCAACAGCCGCGTGCTGAATGTTGCGCAGCAATCCAATGGGCAGTTATTGGTGCTGGGCACATTTACCTATGTAGGCGATGATGTAGCCGTTTCGCTATGCCGTTTAAATGCAGATGGCAGCCTGGATGCATCCTTTTCTGTCAACAGGCAATTGCAGGGCATGCCCACGCAGCTAGCCATCCTGCCCAATGGTCAAATTCTGATAGCAGGAGGAAGCTTCAACGCCTATGGCACTCAGTCCAATTCTGGCATAGCGATACTCGAAGCGGATGGCAGCCTGTATCAAAGCATTGATCTAGGCAACATACAGGGAAGCATTTCCATGGCCGCCCCGCTTTCCGATGGCAATATTCTGGTGGCGGGCGATTTCAAATACATCAATGGCCAGGCATCCCGCTCGCTAGCACGCATCAGCCCGGAGGGGGAATTGTTGCAAGCATTTCCCTATTTTGTTCCTGTATTCGATTTCGAGGTTCAGGAATTACTCATTCATGCTGACGATTCTTTCACTGCAATCGGTGATGATTATTATGGCCTTTTTGTAAGGCATTACTTGCCCAATGGCGAAATTGATCCCGATTTCCAGTTTTCGCTGGATACGCCGCTCGGAGCAATACGGGACATTTACGATGCCGATGTGAACGCAAATGGGGAGATGGTGCTGCTGGCAGCGACTGCCGATAATGATCTTCTTGTTCTTTTGGATGAAAATGGTCAGTTGACGGATTATAGCACTGTAAACCTGTCTGATTATAGTCTCCAAATTCAATACGACCAGGAAGGCGTCATCGTTTTATGGGTCAACCAAAATAACGCCATCCACTTGCAGCGCTATGTGCCTATGCAGGGCTTCGCGCCTTATTTTTCCAATGCCGATCCCATTTCCTCCAATCCGTTTGCGAATACCACTTTTTTCCTTGAAGGAAGCAACTTCTACCTCCGTTCTAATAGCGAAATACTCGGAGTGGCTACCAGGGGCTTTGTCCAACTAACGCCAGAAGGTAGCATTGATGATGCTTTTGAAGCCAAGCTGTCAGAACCAGGTCGAATTTATGATGTCCAACTGCTCCCGGATGGGCATTTGATCGTTCGCGGTTGGTTCCAATATGTCAACGAAGTCCCCTACCCCTATTTTGTCATTTTGAACGCATCCGGCCTTCCTATTGCAGGGCCGCCACAAGGACTAAGCACCACCTTGCCAGGGCCGGCTTTGGTCAGTGCCGATGGCAGTACGATCCTGTGGGATTACAACCGCATGATCCGGCTATTGCCTGATTTCACCCTGGATACAAACAATCCTTTCCAATACCCCATCAGTGGCACGGTGGCAGGAATGACTTATGATCAGGCAGGTAATATCATTGTTTATGGCAGGTTGACGATCGAACTGGATAACGGCAACACATTGCTTACCAGCATTTCCCGATGGCTGCCGGATGGAACGCTCGATAATAGCCTCGCCCCTGTAAACGTGGGTGAAAATACTTTCGCCTTGGAAGTTTTGCCCGACGGCAGCTTCATCGTCGGCGGCTCTTTTTTTATCCAAGGCAGTACTATTTATAATGCCCCATTGCTGCATATCTTCTCCGATGGAAGTATCGACACCGATTTTGTGGCTTACAGTTCGCCACATCTGGTTGAATTTTCGGTTGCTGATATCGAAGTGCAGGATGATGGTAAAATGATCCTGGCTGGCTATATTGGCCAGTACCTGGGCGAAACCGTACCACAGGATTTGATCCGACTGATGCCCAATGGTGCGCTAGATCCAACATTCAATGCGGGCGGAAGCGGGTTTGGCCATGAGCCTATTTCTTATAAAAGGGGCCTTTACGAAATTGACCTACTCCCCGGAGGCGACCTATTGGTTGCCGGTTATGCCTTAAACGATTACAATGGCCTACCCGTTAGAGAACATGCCCGCATCCACCCGGATGGCACCCCTTTTTCCAATTACGGTTTTGAGTTCCTAGTCGAAAATAGCGATTACATTTCCGGAAATCTGCCGCTGAATGATAGCCTTTATTACCTATTCGGCTGCTTTGCACGGGAAGAAGCCCCCTTCCACACCAGCTTGATGAAAATCCATTTCGATCCGCTGCTTTCGCAAAAAACAGCCCCCAAGCAAAAATCTTTTGTCACCCTCTTCCCCAACCCCGCCGCCCAATACACCCTGTTGCAAGGCGAGGCCAAGTACGCCCAACGCATCCGCTTCCGGCTATTCGACCTCGGCGGCAGGCTGCTCCGCGAATGGCAACGCGAGCAGGGCAGCGGCCTGTTTCAGGAGGAAATCGACCTGAAAGACCTGCCTGCGGGCTGGTATCAGGTGCAAGTGAACCTGAACGGACAGTGGTTGTCGGGAAAAGTAGCGGTGATGAGGTAAGGGAATCCTCCGGTTTTTAATGCTCGTTCTTTGGCCAATCGCGTGATATTTTTCACTGATCACGCGATTGGCCAAAGAACTAAAAATACAAGTCCGAAGCAATCTAAAATAAGCAGCCCTCCCTCCCAGCGCTAAACAAAGGCCTTTTCAAGTGGAGATGATCATTTCGTCAAGTTTCGTCTCTCAAAAAATGTTATTTTTGTCGTATGAGTACGACAAAAAATGACATGGACAAGCAGCCCGAGTTCTCTCCCTACCTATTCTGGGGCAGCAACCCGGAACTCCTTGATTTTGAGCGGGATAAGAATAAAATTATCAGGCGGGTGTTTGACCGAGGCCGCTTGGACGATCTTGGAGAACTGATGTGGTTTTACCCCGAGAGAACCATCATTGAGGCACTATTGAGCGCCGATTATTTGCCTGAAAATGCCATCTACTTAGCCTTGGCGCTCTACAATTTAATAAAAGAAGACTTCAAATGCTATACCTCGAAACAATATCACCCACTCTTCTGAACATCATACAGGTAGTTTGCCGAAACCTCTTTTTTCTTATCAAAACTTAACCACCTTTTCCAACCACTTGTTTTCCCCATCGGCAATTTCCAACAGATAGAGTCCAGGTGTCAGATCAGCCAAAGGCACAAACCGTTCCGTTCGGCCAGCAAAATGGGGCAGAACCGTTTGCCACAGCACCCGTCCGTGCACGTCGAACAACCGGAAAGTATAATCCGCTGCCGCATCGCCGTAGCAAACCAGGTAAAAACCATCTGCAAAAGGATTGGGATATACCTTGACCCCGCTAGCTGCTTCCTGCTCCTGGCTCTCCACCACAAACTCCGGGTAAAGCTGGGTGCTGGGAATGACTTCTTTGACAATCCGGTCGCTGCTCCACAACAATTGGCAAACCGCCTCGCCGCCATCCTCAAAGTATTCTAAGCGGATGGGATAGCGATTGCCTTGTTCCAGAAATATAGATGCCGAAGTTTCCGTAGCCGCTTGTGGTACCCATTGGTCAATGAGCAACTGCTCGTCCACCCACAGGCGAATGCCATCGTCCGAACGCACGTAAAAGGTGTATTCATCACTAAAATAGGGCTCCACAGCGCCCGTCCAGCGGATGCTGAAAAAATCTTCTCCTATCAAGGTGGGCGCAGCCGAAGAATGCCCCCAGTCATAATCCACCGTGGGATCGATCCGCCAGAAGGCAGGCAGACCTTCAAAAACGTGTTCTACCTCGTCGTAATAGGCTCCTGTAAGGCCAATGCCCGTACCTAATGGAATAGCATCGTACAAAGCCGTGAAGCTAACTCCTGGATTTTCCGCTATAAAAGGATACACGGGATTGCCCGTGCCGTCCGACCAGCCGGTAAAAGTATAAAGCACATGATCGATCAGTTGAACCGTAGGCGCAGTAATGGTACGCAAAAGTCCAACGACACTGGTAGCCTCAAAAGGCGTGGTCACCGATTGCCCGTCGATGCGCAGGCTAAGCCCGGAAGGTTCAGTTTGCACTGAAAAAGTCAACTTTTCGGGAAAAACATCCCGATGAACGGTTTGGCTCAAGCCCTCACTATCTGTCGCCGACAAATAAACGCGGTACCACACATTATCATCGGTTTCTCCTACCACAGGTACCACATAAAAGCCCTCACTGATATCGCTGATGGGCGTAAGCGCAGGATGGGTATGCGTGTCGTGATGAAAATCAATCCGCCAGATCAATTGATCGGCCCCCAAAAGCCCTTCTTCTGCATCCATCGCCAATCCGCTAAAGAAGATGGTATCGCCAGCCCGATAGGTCGCAGCCATCTCTGGCAAAAGCAGACTGGGCATTGGGCGGGTATTAGCCGTCACGCTAAGGGTAGCTAACTCGCTAAACACCGTACCTTCTGCATTTTGTACCCGACACCGAAATAAGCTGCCATCATCGGCCAAGCCAACACTTGGGTACATGAGTTCAGCCGCATTAGCACCTGGAATATCCGCTCCGTCTTTTTGCCACTGGTACATCAATTCGGGCGCTCCTGAAGCTGTCACTGTAAAATGGGCGTCTTCGCCTACTGGCAATAGCAGCGATTGCGGCTGTGAGGACACAAAAGGCGCACCACTACCCGTATAAAAAATACGCCAAAGCACCCCATTGTTGGTACTGGTATTGTCCACCTGCGAGCCGCCGCCTATCCCCCTGCGTTCCAGGTAGTACATGGAGCCGTCGGGTGCGGTGAGCAGGGCCACAGGGCGTTCGATGCCAGTGGCAAAGGATTGGGTCACTTCCCCGGTAACTGGGTCAAGTACCAAAATAAAGCCCTGGCAATAATCGCCAAAAAAGTACTTGCCGTGGTATTGGGGCGGAAATTGGTATTGAGTTGGGTTGTAAAAAGCGGCCCCTATCACGGCACAACCAAAATCGTGGGAATACGCAAAAACGGGATCTTGGTAATTGGGCGGCGGCACTTGTCCAGCGATATTGCCTTCAATGATGTCCCAACCGTAGTTTCGTCCCGCTCGTATATCGTTGACTTCTTCAAAGTCGCCTCCTCCCACGTCGTTGGCAAACAAAAGCCCCGTGCCCGGCTGTATGGCAAACGTGTAAGAATTGCGAAATCCATAAGCCCATATGGCGCGGTTATTGCCATTCAAGTCGTTGTAAAACGGATTATCGGTCGGGATACTGCCATCGGGATTGATACGCAGGATTTTACCCAGCGTCGTATTCAGGTTTTGGGCGTTGCCGGAATTGGCGCCATCGCCAGCAGAAA
>CALMIR010000019.1 GCA_937864265.1 uncultured Saprospirales bacterium
TCTCAGGAAGTGGCCAATAAAGATTGGTTGCAGGAGATATTGGGGCGCTTGAGGGCAGAGTAAATGTGCCATACTAAGTCATAGACCAAGTAGTGTAATCCCCTTTTATGTAGCCAATGAATTACAAGTGTTAAAATTTTAATTTCTTACAACTTTGTATTGATTTTTAAATTCTAAGATGTATGTTTGTAACCATTATTTGCTGCGCGCACATTTCCAAACAAATTTTCAAACACAAAGCTGCTTTATTTCTTAACCTGCCTATCAAGTGCTGATAGGCGCAACTCCAATTTTTTATGAGAACATTTAATTTTGCAAATTTTGCCCCCCCCGGGCAATGTTTTCACTAAAGGTATGCGCTTTTTAGGAAACGTTGCCTTACTTCTAGCCTTTTCCATTTATATCACTTCATGTTCAAAAGAAGATTCCAATGAAATCGCTAATTTAGAGGAATCCTCTTCTTCTTTCTCTCAATACCAAGGCAACAGAAATATTTCATTATCTAATACGGTATTGGAAGCCACGATTCAAGACGGTATGCTGTCTTTCGAAGATGTTGAAGCTTTTAATAAAGCCCAAACTATCATTGAAAACTCTTCTGATGAGGACTTCTTTAATTGGTCTGCCAGTAATGGTTTTTATTCACTTTGGGAAGATTATTCTAAAGTATCATCCCGTTTCGGAGACCAATTCATAAGCCCCGATTCAGATGTACTTTCAACAGATGAAAAATCGCGATATCGAATTGTCAATACAGAGGAAGGCTATGAATTGGAATCTTTTCTGAAAGGCCGAGTATTGCCAGCTTTAGTCACCTTGGATGGTTACGTCATGATTGCTAATCAATTGCACTTTTTTTCCAATGAGATGCATATTTTAGTAGCTAATAAAGATCGTGATCTAATGGATGAGATTAAGCTTACACCAGACAAGGATTGGAATGTGGATGGCGTAGTAATTACTTTACAGGAAGTGACTAAGGCTGAGCCAGTTGAAAGGGTTCAGACCAAATTTGAGCCTTGCCCTGATGAAGGTGTATCACACCAAGAAGTAGTTGGCAATCAGAAGCTAGTTGTTGAATTTTTCACCTATATCTTTACCACCAACTGGACATCAGGACTTGTGCAATACAATGGTAGCGCGAGAGGCCTTTTTCACAACTACAAGAAGAAGTTGATAGGTTGGAAAAGCACTGGTGCCGATATCAATGTAAGTGTAACGAAGCCCGGCACATTTACACTAGAGCTTTGGGGGTTCCTGAATGGACAATTTGTAATGCTGTCTAGCGGAGATGCGCCTATTTCTACATTTTCTCAAAATGTCCTAGATGTTGAAAGTGTAGATGTTTTGCTTACAGGCCTGCAAACAGGATTAGAACCTACAGGGCTTACAATGGAACGTCACTATACCTCTGCAAGAATTCGGGGATTCCGAATTTCTCCTGATAATACTTCTCCGAATTTGGATATTACGGTTGGTTGTCAGTAACGTTATCTGAATTTTTTTATTTTATAAATCAGCATCCGCCTGTCCCTGCTAAAGTCTCAGGCGGATGCTTTGAAGTTGATAATTATGAAAACTAGCGTGACTTGTTTTGTACTCCATCTTCGGTGGGGGGCTGGCATTTTTATCAAACTATGCTCCTGCGTTTCAACAACTTTCCAGGGCAATAAACTTTATATCAGGTACACTAAATGGGGCTTTTTACTGGGCGGTTTATTTTTGCTGGCTTTGAGCTGTGACAATCGAGAAATCCTACTTCCCGTAGAACTGCCTTATGAAGGGGATAAGCTTTTTATTTATGCCTTGCTGGAAGATGAGAAAATTCCTAAGGTGTTGGTCTCTCATACCCTGCCAATTGACGGTACACCCTCACCAGTTGGGGCTGTTGTGAGCCATGCCTCGGTTCAACTTTTTGAAAATGGTGTACTGATGGAAGCCCTTTTTTTTCGGAGCGACACTTCTATTCGCTATGATATTATAAGTGTTTTTAACCCTGATGGAAGCATAGAGTACGATACCACCGCCGTACATAAAACTGTATCCGCCTATTATACTACAGCTACCCCTTTGAAGCTAATAGATGGCTTTGTTTATCACTTGGAGGTAGAGGCCGCCGGCTACCCATCGGCCTTTAGCGACCCGGTATGCAAAAAAAATGAAATTTCCATACAGCATATACAGTTTTCAGAACCGATCAGGGACGATTTGGCGGGGAATGTGACATTTCCGGATGTCTCCTTTCAGCTCCAAAAAAACGGTAGCGCAGCAGAAAATTCCTGCGTTTTTGAGTATAAATCATGGTATAACAACAGTGCTTATTTGAACCATAGCGCTAATCATAGTGCTGCATCATTTGCACTTGATATACCACCCGCTCCCCAAGCTGATATTCCTGTTTTGCATCGCAACGTCCAGTTGTGGGACATTTATATAAGCGACGATGAAAACTGTATTCAAGGGTGCTATATCCCTGCTGAAGGCGCACTCCTCACTGTAATTACCTACGATGCGGCTACTACAGCCTTTAAGAAAGCCCAGTTGGATAACTCAGAAAATCTGGGTGGCTTTTTTCCACCCAATCCCTACTTCCCGCACACCATAGAGGGTGGCTATGGCTTGTTTTCTATCGTAGAAATAGATACCTTAATATTGAAATGAGAGCCGTAACCCAAAAAAGCATTAATAAAAAACACTTGAAAAACGATGAAGCAATTATTATTTATCTCTAGCATATTATTTGTGCTCTCCATCACCTCATACGGGCAAAGTATTTCTATATGCGGCTATATCAAAGATGCAACAAACCTGGAACCACTGCCATATGCTTCGGTGAGTAATGGGCGTGAAGGGATTTATGCCAACGAATTAGGTTATTATTGTTTTACTGTAAAAAAATATGCGCCTGGCGATTCTTTGGTCTTCACCATGGTGGGCTACGTTCCTTTTACCCTGTTTTTAAGTCCTCAAACGCCAAGCTACCAGGATATAAGTCTATCCTCTAATCTTATTTTACCAACGGTGGAAGTACGAGCGCCGACTGCAATAGCACCAGGTGGCAGTATAGTAGCAGCCGATTTAGCTTTTCTGTATCGTCAGCCGACACTTGGAGGAGAAAATGATCTACTCAAAGGCTTGACTTTGCTACCTGGCATAAGTTCAGGAGTAGAAGGGACGGCCAATATCAGTATAAGAGGTGCAGAACCAGAACAAACACAATTATTAATAGATGGAAGTCCCGTGTATAATGCCAACCATTTGGGCGGTTTCTTATCTGCAATTCCACCAGCCGGGATTAGGGATATTACCGTTTATAAGAGCGGTGTGCCTGCACGTTTGGGGGGGCGGCTAAGCGGAGTCATTGACGTTCAGATGCGAGAGGGTAGTCGATCAAAAAGAGAAGCAGAACTAACGCTTGGATCTGCCACACTTGGGGCAGCACTGAGTGTTCCGATTAGCAAAAAAAATGCCCTGCAGTTATCCGGCCGATATGCTTATCCCGCGCTTGCCGTTGATCTCTTTTCTTCTCAGGATTATAAAAAGGGATCGTATGGGAACAAATTCAATTTCTATATTCACGACTTCATTGCCAAATATTCCTGTCAGCCCAATTCTAGGCTCATCACTTCCTTAACCTACTATCAAAGCAGTGATAATGGATTGTTACAGGAAGAATCTGGCTATCAGCTATTCTTAGAAAATTACAGATGGTCAAATAGGATGATTTCTTCAAGGATTAATTATGATTTGCGAAATGCGTGGTTACTAAAAAGCAATGTATATTATTCGAATTTTTCTTACCGCTTCGACGGGAATGAGCAACTGATTTTTAGCCGAGACTCGATCGTTCATTTCAGCAGTAATCAAACATTGTCCAAGATAGCAGACTTGGGGGGCAGGTTTAGCCTTTCTAAACAAATCAACAACCACCTTTCTCTAGAGCTGGGGGCAGATTGGGTCAGCCATCGGGTTGCCTCCAGCTCCAGCAGTTCGCTCGATTTTTCCAGCCAGCTGTACCAACAATTTTCCAACAAAGAATCAGGATTTGAACAGGCTTATTACCTCAGTTATGAAGCAGAGATCATCCCTAAAAGGCTATTTGCACAAGGCGGTATCCGCGCCAGTTCATTAGTTGGCAATACCAACAAAAAAAAGGATTGGTCATTGGAACCCCGATTTAATGTGCAGTACCATATTTCAAAATCCATCCGCATCAATGCAGGCTATGAAGTGCACAGGCAATACTTGCATCGGCTTCAAGCCGCAGGCAGCTTATTACCCAATGAAGTCTGGGTTCTGGCCAATTTGAACGCGCCCCGATCCGTCTCCAATCAGTTATTTCTCGGCATAAGTAGCAGAAAAGAACATTTGGAGTGGTACATTGAAGGTTTTAAAAAAGAAATGGGGCAATTGATTCAATTGCAATTTGAGGCAGGTAACTTATACAACTTCAGTAAAAAATGGTCGGACGTGATATACAGAGATGGGCGCGGGGATGTACTTGGGCTGGAATTATTTCTGGCTGGACAATACAAGCGATTTAGTGGCGCTTTGGCCTATACCCTCTCTTCTTCCGACAGACAATTTGCCGCTATCAATGAAGGGCAAGCTTTTCCCTATAGCTACGACAGAAGGCACGATGGAAATATTAGCATCAGCTACCATCCCAAAGAAAAATGGGAATTTACAGGGCTATTTATCTATCAAACCGGACATGCAGTTACTGTCCCAACAGCTATTGCCGGTGGTATCCTTGTTTTCAAAGAAGTCAATGGATTTAGAATGCCACCTTACCACCGATTGGATGTAGCTATTACCCGGCACTGGCTCAAAAAACCGGGTAAAAAGAACAGTAAATTTCTCAAACTGTCTTTGTACAATTCCTACAACCGTTCTAATCCCCATGAATTGGTAATAAAACAAGTACGAGGAACGCTTAATGATCCCGACACTGGGGAGGAGACCGAGTTCACCTCCTATCGGGTGTTCCAACTCGGCCTTTTCCCTCTGATTCCCAGCCTTACTTTTGGCGTAAAATGGCACTAATACATACAATATGAGATTTCAAACCAGCCTCTTAATCCTCTTAATGCTGCTCGGTTTAATCGGCGCTGATGCACAGTCCGGCTTCGAGTCTTCACTTACCGGAAATACCGATTTCACGGCCTACGAATGCCTGGAACTGCCCAATGGGCACTTGGTATTTATTGGCCCCGAAAACCTTTTAAATGGCATTGGGCGCAGCAAAATGGTATTACTGGATGGCGCGGGCAATTTTTTGGGTGAAAACACCCTGGCTTTAGACAGCGTCTCCTTGTTGAGTACGAGACTCTTGTACCACCAGGGGTATTTGATTGCTTTGGGCTACGCGGACGACTTGCGAACAGATAGCAGTTTTCTTCACTATGTTCGACTCGATGAAAATTTGACTGTTCTTGGCCAAAGATTTCACGACTTGGGAATGGCCGACCTGTTTATTGTCAACGCCCTGATTGATGAGACTACAGAAAATATCATCGCCGCTGGAACCGGAAATAAAACGCAAGGAGGTATTTCAAACGCCCCTTTCGCCGCTCGACTCAATTTGGAAGGGGAGCTTTTATTCTTAGTAGTGTGCAAAAAACGGGATAATATGAATTCGTTTTTTTCTTCTAATGCCTCCTGATTCGTTTTGGGCTGCTTTGATTCCTTGCTTCAAAAGCGTTGGGTAAAATATTATGGCGGGGATGCCTATTATCAAATGCACGGACTAACGGCAACACAAGACGGAGGCTGCGTCATGTACGGCTATCGCTTCGACTACAACAACGAAAATCGCTACGACTTTTATGCCCTCAAAGTAAATGAAGAAGGTCTCATCAGCCAAGCTGTTCAAGCCCCTTTAAATCCATCAATTTATTCCCTTTTTCCCAACCCTACTAGCGGCGAGTTACTCTTAACCTGCTCCAATTGTAACCCATGCGATTTATGGTGGTTGCGCTTGGCCGATCTATCGGGTAGAACCCTTTTTCAAACACAGATCAACACTGAACAGGCTATTGATCTTTCATCCTTAGCGGACGGGGTGTACTTATATCAACTTTTTACCTCATCCAACCGCCAAGTAGGCACGGGGATGGTATTAAAAAAAGGCGGATGATCTCCCAAGGCTACTTCCGTCCAAAATCGGCGGGGATTTCACCCCAGTTTTCGGTGTCCCACTT
>CALMIR010000020.1 GCA_937864265.1 uncultured Saprospirales bacterium
AGTAGTGTGCAAAAAATGACTTCCCGATTTATTGGAGTCCTTACCCTAGCGGACACACTTAAACTGAACCGTTTAGCCCGCTAGGGTAAGGACAAATCGGGAACTTAATTTTTCTGATTAGTAGTGTGCAAAAAATGACTTCCCGATTTATTGGAGTCCTTACCCTAGCGGACACACTTAAACTGAACCGTTTAGCCCGCTAGGGTAAGGACAAATCGGGAACTTAATTTTTCTGCGTTACATAATACCCTTTTTGCGTCCTAAACCAAAAAACATCACCCAAACCAACATCAACAAAAATCATCCTTTGAACAACCCACTCATCGAAACCATACGCCTGGAAAACGGTATCTTGCATAACCTGCAATTTCATCAGGCGCGGATGGATCGCAGTCGGCAGGATTTGTTTCAGTTGTCGGAGCCGTTATCGTTGGCCAAGAGCATTGTCATACCTGCTGGAGTGGCCAAAGGTTTGTATAAATGCCGGGTCATTTACGACACTATTTTGCGCAGCATAGCGTTTGAGTCTTACCGAGTTCGCCCTGTCCGATCCTTGCAATTGGTGATAAGCGATCCTTTGAATTATGAGCATAAATGGTTGAACAGAAGTGGCTTGTTAAGGCTTTACGAGCAGCGGGGGCAAGCAGATGATGTGCTGATTGTTAAAAATGGACGCCTGACCGATACGACCTATGCCAATATTGCGCTGTATGACGGGCACAAATGGTACACCCCGGCAGAACCTTTGCTGGCGGGTACGCGAAGAGCAGCGCTGTTGGAAGCGGGTGAATTGGAAATGGCAGCAATAAAATTGGAAGAGTTAAGGCTTTTTAAAAAAATCAGATTGATCAATGCGCTGTTGCCTGCACAAGATGAGGATGGAGTTGTTACACTATCGGTGCAACACTCAATATTTGATAGTAAGAGGAATGCAGTTTTAAACGAACTGTAAAAAAAAGAGCTGTGAGGGGAGGATTCGAACCCCCACGGGGCAGTTAGCCGCAGCACAACGGTTTAGTGGTCAACCCTGGCCGAAAAACGACCCTATGCTGTGTTTGTCCTGTTGTTCCCCACCCTCGAGACAAGAGGGTATGTCTGCCGGTTTCATCACCTCACAGTATTTGGAAATCTTCAATCTCGTTTGATTGCTTTGATGATGCAAATATAAAACAAGTGGCATTTTTGTGCAAATTTTTTAAATAAAAAATAAAATATTTATGATATTATCAATAGAAGTAAAAATTATTTGAAAATGTCTAATTTTGACCTTTTCTCGATAAGTGAGATTAAAATTTTTTAAATTCCAAAAAAATGGGCCAAAATTTGGAGAATCTCCCCTTAGAAGTCCTTTTTCGCTAGTGCATTAGCAGCTATTTCCCTTTTCATGCGGTCATTAAGGAGGAATCCATTCATGAAAATAGTTAAAAATGAAAAACCACCTGTTTTATCCTTGCTTTTTGCTGTTGAGTTGGCTATGCTGTTCTTGTACTACGGGGGCCTCAGAAGAAGAAAAAATTGCTCAGGAGATTTGCACTTGCATGACCCCTTTGGCAGCGGCCTATACCAGCATGCGGGATGCCATGGCCGCAGGCGACCCAGAAGCCATTACCCGTGCTGCTGAGAAATTGGAGGTCGTTGGCGAACAAGTAGAGGATTGTGCCGATCATATCGACGAAAAATATGGCCCTTTTGAAGAGGAAGAAGGCGGCGCTATTCAATCGGCTGTTCAAGAAAAATGCCCGGACATTATCAATACCATCAATGAAGCGGAAAGCAATATGGTGAAGTGAAAATCGGGGTTGTTGGTTTGAGCATGCGAAGGTTGGACTATAAGGTTTTCAGCACCATATATCAAAGATTCAAAATCCAACCCATCAAAGTCTGGGCAACATCCAAAATCAATCCCCCAACCCATAAATGACAAAACCCGCCACTTCCTCCAATGGCCGATATGCCGATAAGTCATCGCACATGTAAAACTCATTGGCTTCCAGTTCCTTCAATGGATGCCGCGATATCACCAGTGGTACTTGTCCAGATTGCATCAGTGCCACATATCGGCTGTTGTCGTAGTCGCCATATAGGTAGATAGAGTAGAGGATGTCATCTTGAGGCAGGAGGGCGTTTTCAAAAAGAAACAGCTTGAGCAATTCATCATCGCTCAATACCCAAGTGCCGGGCTGAAGTTCATATTTCGACTTTACATGCGCACTGAGTTGTTCACACTCCGCAAAAGCTTCCGGCTGCTGGCTAAAAATAGGCGCCATCAGGCCTTTTTCGGAAGTGTGTACGGGGATTAAAGACAGCATCAGCAAAAACACCAGCCATTCCAACCTATTGGCACGGGGTTGCGCTTCTTTTTCCAGCCATTCTCTGAAATAAAGCGGTGCTGCTATGAGCGTGATATTGACAAACTCTGTAAAATAGCTGGGCGTAGAGCCCCACTTCAAGGCGATCAGATGGGTATAAATCAGGTCGAAAAGCAGGAAGAAGGCAATGAAAGACTTCAAAGGATCAGTCCCCTTGATGTCCCACCAGGAACGGATGATCAAAAGCCCCAAAATGAGCAACAACCCGAATTTTTTATACGAGGCGTTGTAGATGTATTCAAAAAACCAGCCCAGGTCAATTCCATTGCGGACACCTCCCACCACATTGGCTATAAAAACGGAGGGCTTGCCCGCACTCAAAAGCCAAAAAAGCAGCCCAAAGAGTACGATGAAAAGCAAAGCACCTTGTATGAAACGCCCAAACCGACGCTCGATCAATAACACATAGCCCAAAACCAGTGGAGGTAAAACAATAGCAGTTTGCTTGCTAAAAATGGCCAAGGCGCTTAATCCAACCGCTAACCACAAATATCTGGGTTGGCCACCCGTTTTCAAATAAACCATCATGGTACCTATTGCCGCCAAAAATAGAAAGCTGAACAAACTATCCGGACGAGCAAACAGGTGCATTTCAGCGCACAAAAAAATCAAAAAGCAGATGCCCGATGCCGCCATTCGAGTGTAGGCAAAGAGGCGCGTCTGAATGAAAAAAGCCAGTAGTAGCAAGCCCAGACTTAACCCCAGAGAAACTGATCGATTCAACTGATAGACCTGATGGGGTTCTTGAGGGTCAACACCGAACAAATGCCCTAAGCAAGCACAGAGATAATGATACATTGGGGTTTTTTGGGTGACAGCAAAGGGCGGTTCTTGCGGATTTTCATAAACTGGATAGCCCGCTAATACCCGCTGCAAAGTAAAAACCTCGTCCTGCTCCACGCCTTCCAGATCATACACATACGCATTGATGTGTAGCACATGAATGCTCAGCAGGGCAATGAATACCCCACAAAGTATCCACCAGCCCGTTAAAAAAAGGGTCTTGCTACTCATCGAAGGATCACCAATTTACCGATGTTGTTCTTGAAAAAGCGATCCGTCCCCGTATCGTATTTATCATAATCGGCACCATCGCTGTCTTTGGCCACGATCCGGTATAGGTAAACACCATTGGCCAGGCGATCGCCGTATTCATCCGTGCCGTCCCAGACGTACTCCGTTCGGTGGGTACCGACGCGCATAGGCCCTAGTTCATCCTGCGTTATTTCCCGGACAATGCGCCCGGAAATGGTCATAATTTGTATCTTGAAATAGGCCGGTGCTTCATCGCCCGTTAGCGTATAAACAAATTGGGTGGCCGTTGAAAAGGGATTGGGATAATTCAGCACATTCGACAAACGGCGTTCTGTGATGACTTCAAAGCGGATCCGGTAGTCTATATTGGAAACCTGATTGCCGCTGGCATCCTGCCCCTGAACCAATAGGGTATAAATGCCGCTTTCGCTAAACTGAGGGGTATAGCTTACACTCGCCCGATTCTTATCGGCCAGGCCACTTTCCTGCGCCGGGATAAACTCCAGCAGCCCAGACGTATAAGGCACCAATACAACTTCATCCGTATTGGGGTATTGGATAAATACCCGCAAAACGCTCGTATCAGAAAGGGGAAGACGGGGGTTTTCGTCATCCAGCGCGATTAATATGCTTGGTTTTGCCGATACCAGATCGCCGTCCAGGATACGGATGCCATCGAAAGTGACGTCCAACAGCGGGTTGCGTTCATCCGTTTTAACAAAAAAGCGGCGCAAGCCGATATTGTTGGCATGGCTAAGTTCGGGCTGACCAGGCAATGGATTAGCTTCAACAACCAGTTGGTTTAGACCTTTGGCGTTTTTAGTATCCCAATTAAAGTAGGCTATCAAGCTGTCCTTTCCCGGCAAGGGGCGGTACAAACGTTCGTTGAGGAAGGTGTTGTTGCCGGCATCAGTCAACTTATAGCTCACCGCCAGGCTATCCATATCATAGGGGCTGACATTGGTGATGGCTACTTTCATTTCTAAGGGGAAACCCTGCTGAAGGGTGTCGGATTGGAATTCAAAAAAGGCCGCCGGATTCAGTACAGCTTCGGGCAAGCCTTCATACAGCACTTTCCAAAAGCCCAATTGAGGCGCGGTTCGGGACAAGGTGTCCCGAGCATTGAAATACAATTGCAGCCAAGGATACTCAGCCGCATCGATCCAAGCCAGGGTCGTATCCGTTTGGCTTAAACCGCTTACCAGCAGGCTTTGGGTCGAATCAGCCCGGATGCCTAGTAGGTCTATTGAAAACTCATCGTCTCCTTCCTCCTCTTCGGTGATCCACTGCAATTGGCTCCAGGATCGCGCCGGGCCTATTCGGGGGGAGCGCACGCTGCCATTGTCCCAAATTCCGGGCAAGGGGAAGTTCACGTCTATCTTGCCCGATAAATCGGTTAATTGCTCGAAAGGGGTGAAGCTAGGATCGTCTTTTTTATAAAAAAACACATAAGGGGTTGCGCCATTGCTGGCTGTGTTGCGGATTTGGGTAGCACCTTGCGCTTCCAATACTTGAAATAGATTGGTGCCCAAATCCAGCGAATCGGCGGCCCATTCCTCCGGCTCGTAGTGAATATCGCTGTGCTGAACCGTGTAAATCAGCACGTAATTGCGGGAAGGAACCGTATCTTGCAAAAAGCGGATGGCCCGCTGCCGCCAATCTTGGTCGGTTGTCCAATATGGGTAAGCTGCCCAATAAGCCCAGGGCGGTAAAATACTGCCATAATCGCCCGGCGGGAAGTTGATCCAGGGGTCGATGCTGATGGAATCCAATACACACACGTATATCCCCCCTCTCACGGGGTCGTCCCAAGGCAGATAAGTATAGGGATCGTTATTGATGAAAATACCCGGCCACACATCGGGATATACCCCATTGGTCACTTTAAGGGTTTTGACATCATCCAAAAACTTGAAGCGGCGGCTTTCTTCAGGAATTTCCATATTGATATACTGATCCTGGGCATACTGAAAATAATGTTGTTGCATCCAACCATCCGGGCTGCCAGCCTGGTAAGTAAAAGAGGCTGATTGCCATTGATAGCCCACTCCCGAAGTGCTATCAGGGCTGATGCGCCAATAGTAGGTAAGGCCATCTTGCAGAGGGGAGTTTGGTGCCCATTGCAGCAGGCCGCCTTTCTGGCGCAGTTCGTATCTAAGTTTCTGTGGGCTATCGAAGTAGAGCGTCGTATCCAACTCAAAAAGGTAGGTACTTTCTGGCTCAAAAACATCGGCACTAACCGCGCTCAGGGTAACTGGTTGTTCACCAATGATAGCAAAATCAGGCGGATAGACGGGCGATGCCCCATTGGCAAAAATATAAATTTCAATGCCTTCTTGCCCCAGGTCGTTGACCAGCCTGTTGTTTTGCTCCGCAAAGGGGAGTGGAAATTCTTCTATGCTTTCTGCATCGTCTATGGTTGCTAAAAAGCGATTGAATCCAACGCTCCGGTCGCCCAATATCGGGATTTTGAAAGTTATTTCTGACTCATATTTGGGGGCGGGTATCCATTTTTTAGCGGCCTCTACTTTTACACCATCGGGAAAAATGCGCTCTATTTTTATCAAAACAGAATCGGAAACAGCTTTGCCGATGTTGTTTGCCGTAAGGTTAAGTTCCATAGAGTCTATTTTGGCATTGACGCTCGACGGGTTGAAGCGCGCTTTTTCTGCATCGAGTATAAAGTCGGGCTTGGGAAAAGGATGGATAATAATAGAAGGATCACCGTGGATGGTGTATTGCTGATTGAGCGTCACCGTAGGCGCATCGATATTGGCGTCGAAACTGCTGCGGGCTGCATTCATGATTGCTCCAATACTGCGCCCATAATGGGTACTGCCCATAATTTCATAAAACTTGCGCTGCATAAGGGACAGGGCGCTTATGTACCCATACCCCACAGTTGCTACAAAAACCAGCGCGCCTTTTTGATCGACAAAAATAAAATCTTCTCCTACCGATCGGGTGGAAGTATGGATTTGCCCGGAAAGGCAACCCAGGGAAAACAAAACCGGATAACGTCCGACGTTTTGGTAATTGTTGGGGTCATCCAGACTAAAATCGAAACCGATGGCGCTGGAATGGCCGAAAAAAGTGATGATACTGACACCGTCCGTTATCCGTTGGGAAATGACTTCCGATTGGGATTGCTGAATGGGGTCGGTACTGGTTTTATAAACGGATAAAACGTTCGCGCCGCAATCATTTCGCTCCACTTCTTCTTCCATTTGGGTAAGGGCTGTCCGAATGACACTTTGCTCATTGGGGGTGCCGCCACCGCCCAAATGGATCATTTCTTTATGCCAGGCTCTTTCCGATTCAGCCGTCAAATTGTATCCAGCCTCATGGTCTTTTACCTTTTGCAGGTAAATGCGGATGTCATTAGGTTCGGAAGCGGCAATTCGGCCAATGGGGAATATGGGGACACTGGAAGTATTGGAGGCCAGCAAGAGGTTATCAGAGCCTGGGCGGCCATAAGTAGGTACAAAAAAGGTCTGGTTATTGGCGTTTGTCAACTGGTTATTGCTTCGGATGTTGTTGTATTCCCTGGCTTTACCGATCAGTAGCATGTATTGGGGGGTGTTTTCCCAGTGCCTTTGGGCGAAATAGCCAAAATTGCGGATGGATAAGGGGTGACGCGGAATGCCGTAGGCAAATTGGTCGTACAATTGCTGTACTTCCACGATGATGGGATCATAAGCGCCTCCATCGAGGCTAGCCCGGTAATCGGCGTATTCCTGTACCCAGTTGATGCCGTTGCCATCGTCGTAGAGTTTGGGATTGGAAACAAAGATAAAATCGCCTGTCTCTTCGAAGTAATTGATGAAATTCACGGCTTGCATAGTTGTGACCTGGCTGATAAAGCCTTTTGCGCATAGTACAAGTTGGCGCTCTCCGGTGGCAGGCGGCAGCTTAACTTTGACCAGGCCGCCTTCCAGAACGGCGTTCACTTTGATGTTGTTGCTCAGGTCGTACAAATAGGCCTGTCCGCCTTGCGCGTTGAAGCTGGCAATTTCCAGGTATTGGGTTTCGCCATTTCCCTGTATGGTAAATGGGAAATAGCGCTGATTGGAAAATTCAAAGTACCGGGGGTAGGTCAATTCCAGATAGGCCACCCCAAACTGGTCATTCACGTTGTCTTCAGAAAGCAACTGAACTTGAAAGGTGCTGTTGATGCTATTGGCGGGTCGTGTAAATTCATAATCTTTGATGAGTGCTCCAAAGAAAAAAGGTTCATCAAAAACAGGCGCACCATCTATATTAATATGCAAGTTGTGCCCCGCCAGGTTGTCGTTGCTCATGCAGCGGAGGAACAGGCTGGCCTCTGGCCCGTCGCTGACAACAGCCGGTGTGTTCAAGGTAATATCGTGATTGCTTTTCAGCGCCGAACCGTAGCCATCACTGTCGAACTGCGAATAATAAACCAGGATTTCGTTGGTGTTGAAGTATTTTTTGTGCGATCGGTTGGAATAAGTCAGGCGTTCCTTGTGCCAAAACCACGCTTCGGCAGGCGGCGCATCGGGCAGGTTATTTTCTGCCAGTTCATATCGAACCCCTGGGGTGCCACTACTTTGCCAAGTCAAAAAAACAGCCACAGTGTCCGAAAATAAGCTGTAGAAAGGGTTGAAATGATCCTGCTCTTTGGCAAAAAGAAATTGATCGATTTCGCCCCGATTTTGGGCAGCATGAAACTCCAGGAAGTCGCCATCGACCATCAACTCATCGGTACTCGTATATAGGGGAATTTCTTCGCCCATGTAGAAAAGCTGGAATTGGCTGGCTGGCACCGATTCTACGGGCAGCCCAGCGCTTTGAAGGGTGGTGAAAGAAACCTGATAAACCCCGTCTTTGGCAATGGGGATTTTATAGTAGGGTTGATCGTATTGAATCCACTCATTGCCGTAGAGTGTGTCTGCCCCGTTCCACATTTGGGCTGCCAATGGGCAATAGCTAATCAACAAGGGTAGCAGTAATTGGAGCAGTTTTTTCATGATGGGATATTTCTTTTTGGGTGCAACGGATTCTCCTTGCTACAAATATCGGATAATTTGGCGATAGCGATAATTTTTCTGGAAGGCTTGTCGCTTTTTGGCGGGCTTCGGTAAACGATTTGTGATGCCATTTCCGTTTACACAGCAATAATCTTGGTTTGTAAAGCACCAATTTTTTTAAAAAAAATGACTCCTTTCGCGATCTTATCAACCATTTTTGGTGTTAATTTTTCAAAACTTTGCAATAAGAATTTTGAAATTTAGTTTTGGTATTGACTATTTTTCCAAAACAAATTTTATCTTTGTTGGAAAAATAGTCAAATATTAGGTTCTTAGCCTATGCTGTCTGAAAATCAAAGCCCAATAAACCCTTCAGCAGGATTAGTTAAGCAGGTGTTACCTGCAAAAGAGCTTTGCAAAACCCAGCAAACACAAAGACGGTATTTTCCAGCAACTTTGCTGACATCAAACGCCTTCAGGGGAAATTCGCAAAAGTGTGGTATCCCGAACAACAACTAATCGCATTGAAACATGACAAAAAGATCCATCAAACGCCGACTAATCAGGGCTAAAATTGCCCTTAGCCAAACCATGCAAAAAATACTCGATATTAACAAAAGTCGAAAACAACTGCCCTATGCCCAAGACAAACAGGAAAAGCAACAGGAATTAAATGAAGAATTAAAAGTGCTCAACAAAATGGCTGCTTATCAGGCACAATTGGTGAGGCACTATCAAACGATAATTGCAAAGCAGGATACGGCCGCCTGATGTGTTATTTTGGAGGCCTTTTTTCACGATGCAATAAAAAAACAAAAAACTTTGTCAGATTACAAAGTATTAAATTCCCGATTTGTCCTTACTCTGGCGGGCTAAACGGTTCATTTTAAGTGTGATTGTCAGGCTAAGAACTCTAATAAATCGGGAAGTCATTTTTTGCACACGACATAGTTAGTTTTATTGTTGATACATTTTTTAAGCGCGCGCTTTCGTTGAAAAGCACGAGATACTCTACCCAGCAAAAACATTAGCAGTGTTCGATTCGATAAGCATTCGTATTTATCAGGCGTTGCTATATCAATCTGCAGGTGTTTTCCCCGAAAAAAAGCAAATAATAGCGTCAAAGCTATTGCCATAATCTTTTTCCAATTTTTTTGAAAATTGGACGTGATTCCCTCTATAAGACCACTTACCATCATGAATGATGGGCGCTGGGTCGAGCAAAGCCTCGACCTAGTGCACATCAAAAAAACATCAAGTAATAGCAAGACTTTTTCTGGTTTCAAGTCGGGCTGTGACTTGCCCTGAAACTTAGCCTTGCTACTGCTTTATTTGAAACCACCCGCCTCCCACCGACACGCCTTCACTTTAGTGGGATCGGAGGGAGGCGAGAAAACGCGTTAACCTTACCACTTCAATAGGTGCTCCGTTGTTACCTCTTTTGTGATTTCCACCTCGATGGTTTTTTCCGCCAAACCAGCAGGCTTAACGGGTTTTACCTTTACAATATAGCTGCCGGGAGCTAGTGTGAAAGATTTCGGGTTGCTGCTATCGCTCATATAAGTACGTCCCGCCGCAATGGAAGCACGCGGGTTAGATTTTTTGAATACATTGACCGTAGCATCTACATAGCCAGTGCTGTTGGAAGCACCAACCTTGAGCGTACCGCTTTCCCAAGGTACTTCTAATGCGGTCGTTTCATCGCCTTTGATGGTGATTTTTTCAAAGACCACTTCCTCCGCACCTTCGATTTCTACGCTTTTCACCCGTACATCGTATTCTCCGGCGGCAAGGACTATCTTGGTGGGGTTGTGCGCGGCTTCCCGGTAGCTTCTAGTACCGGACACGTAGGTCGTGCTACCTGGTTTATAGGCATTGACTGTTGCATCGCTCAGCGCGCCATTGCGGGTCACTTTTACGGCCAATATACCGGTGGTATAATCCATGACCTTAAATAAGGTATCGTTGGTGACGATGTCAATATCAAAAATATCTTCCAGCTTGGCCTTTACACCTACTACGTTGACTTTTACCTGGTACTTGCCGGCAGGGAGTTTCATTACCCTCGGATTGGTTTCGGGGGAGGTGTAGGTGCGGGAGCCGGTAAACATTTTTTTATCTTTTATCACATGTACGGACAAATCCACCAGTTTGCCATTGGCCAAACCTTTGATGGAAAAATAGCCGCCTTCCATGTCCACGGGTGTATCCACCGCCTGGTCTAGGGCCTGTATCAGTTGATCCGCTTCTTTTACATCGAAATACTGTCCTTCACCTGCCTGTGCGATGCATTCCAGTTGGGCGGCACTTTCTTCTTCCAGTCCAAAGCCGATGACATGCAATACAAATGGCAATTGCTGATCATAGGCTACTTGAACTGCTTGGCAGGGATCGGCATCGCAGGTTTCCAGGCCATCGCTAACCAGAATGATGGTGGTATTGTTCCCCGTGCTTTTGACCGATTCCAATGCCATTTTCAAAGAGCTCGTTATGGGCGTTTTACCAACCGGATTCAGGGCATTTACTTTGGCTATAACGGCTGTTTTATCCAGTTGTCCGAAAGGAAAAAGCCATTCGATATCGTTGCAATCCCCTTTTTGGCGGTGGCCATAGGCGATCAGCCCCAATTGGGTATCATTGGGCAATTGATCCAATAGATCACTGAGTGCTGTACGGGCAACAGCAATCTTGGTGCTGTTGCCCATCTTCCCCCACATCGAGCCGGAAGCGTCCAACACGATTAATACATTTTTGGAAGTGGGTTGTGCAAGAGCAAACCCCAACCAACAACAAGATGCTAGTAACAAGAAGAATAGCTTTCTCATTTTATGGAATTTTATGGTGAATAGGAATAGGCATATATTTCCGGTCATATTTTTCCTTCGCTGACCTCAACAAAAGCGCAATCAACTCTGCCTCCCAATGGAGGTGCTATTTTTTTTACCCTGACTTTTACACCTGACACATTATCGAAATGCGCTTTGATGCGCTCCACAATGCGGTGAGCTATGGTTTCTAATAGTTTGGCGGGCTTCTTTATTTCAGCCTGACAAAACAAATACAAGGTTTCATAATTCACACCCGCTTTGAACTCTACGTTATCCTCTTTAAAGTATAAGTCATCTAATTTAAAGGCCATTTTAGTTTCCGTGCTGACGTAAACATCTAGCACGAATTCTCCGCCTAGTACATGTTCTTCCTCATAGTAGCCGTGGTGAGCAAAAAAACGAATGCCTTCTAGTGCAACTAATGACATAGTGTCTTGTTTTTAATTTATCTGAGTAAAAAATTATCTTTCTTTGACCCAATAGCGCGATTGAGCAAAGGACTAAATTACAAGAATTGCCGTTAATATAAAAACGAATTGCAAAAGACCATGAAGAATATCCTGATCAACCTCAGCATGGCCTTGGTAAGTACTGCCTTTGCCTTCTTTTTGTTTACCCAGTTTTATGGAACGAAAGCGACTTTAGATGTATCGAATGCCACTGCCCGCTTGGCCAGCCATGAAGTGAATCCCATTAATTCCAGTCCTCGATTATGGGCTGGGGAAGTAGCGGTCGATTTTGTATCCACCTCCAAACAAGTTGTGGACGCTGTGGTCAATATCAATACCTTGAGTGCAAGTGGTTATCGGGTTTCGTCTGGCTCAGGGGTGATTATTTCGTCTGATGGTTATATCATCACCAACCATCATGTGGTGGAAGACGGCTCTACGATAGAAGTAACGCTGTACAACAAGCGCAGACTGGAGGCAGAGGTCATAGGCTCTGATCCGACTACCGATTTGGCATTGATCAAAATCAATGCCCGCAACCTCAAGCCCATTACCTATGGCAATTCGGATAATGTAGAGGTGGGTCAATGGGTTTTGGCCGTTGGCAATCCATTCAATTTGGCTTCTACCGTTACGGCTGGGATCGTTAGTGCCAAAGCCAGAAACATCAACATTCTGCGTGGTGCCTATTCTATTGAATCTTTTATTCAAACCGATGCGGTGGTCAATCCGGGCAACAGCGGTGGCGCTTTGGTCAATATTGACGGTGAACTGATCGGTATCAATACAGCCATCATCAGCGAGTCGGGCGGCTTTGAGGGATATTCTTTTGCAATCCCTTCCAATCTGGTGCGAAAAGTGGTTCGAGATATTCGCGAGTTCGGGCAGGTAAAGCGCGCTATTTTGGGCGTAGGCATATCGGATGTTACGGATGAATTGGCCATTCAACTCAACCTGCCATCAATTGCCGGAGTATATATCACCAATGTAAACAGAGGCAGCAGCGCAGCGGAAGCGGGTCTGCGCAACGGGGACGTGATCATCAGCATCAATGAAATGCCAACAGGCAGCGTGCCGGAATTGCAGGAGCAGGTGGCGCTTTTCCGCCCTGGCGATCGCATCAGCCTGGAGTTTTACCGGGAAGGCCGCAAATTCCGCAGGGATAATGTGGAATTGAAGGGGATAGATGGCACGGATAGCAGGCGATAAATGCTCTAGGGCTTATTGGTTATCTTTTATCCATGTTTTATAATCAATGTAGTTTAATGTGTCGGCAGGAATAAGGCTTTCTCCATGGGCTGGAAATAATGTTTGCTCTAGCTGCTGGAATGCCGTTTTGTATTCCAATAGGGGCAGACGCCCCAGCTTGGCAAAAAATTTCAGCAGGATTTCCTCATAAGGTTGTACGCGCTTCACTTTTTTGACCAATCTTCGCGCACTGTCCACATAATAGCGCAGTACCATCAGGTTTTGTTGCTCCCAATGGATCATCAAATTCAACATATTTGCCTGGACGAGTAAATCGGTTCTAATGTCTTTAAACCGGGCATTGAGTAATTGGTTGATCCAATGCAAAGCTGCATGGTATTCCTTTCGCATGAAATAAATACTGCCCAATTGAAACCAGAAAGAGACCAAGTATTCCTTGGGCATTTTGTGAACGTGTTCTTTCATAAAGGCTTCCGTAGTAGCGACAAATTGTGTTTGTTCCGCTGTGAAAGTTTTCAAGCTCCTGTATATTTCAAGTTCGATATTATAAGTGCGCAATACCTGCTTTAGCAGGCTTCGGTTTTCAGAAGTAAAGCGCCAATGCTCATATATTTTCTTGGCTTTTTGAATCAGGATCAGTGCGTCCTCGTGGTTTTTTCGGAATACCTGGTAGCTTACCAAATTGTTGATTGTAGCAATATACCAAGTTGGTTCTTCTTCAATGCGTTCTGGGTATTGCTCTAACAAGTCAATAAGCGCTTGTAAATGAGTTGGCGCTTGTTCTATCTGTTGCTGTTGCAAGTCCAACAGATAATTGGTGCTGTAATAAAGCATTTTGGCTTCAAGCGTTGAGGCTTTTTCTTTCCAAATGGGCTGTTTTTCTGAGGATGCTTGTTCTGGTGGTGTAAACGTTTTCCCGGAAATAGAAATGGCGTTTTCCCAGTAATAATTGGTGTTGGCCAGAGCGCTTATAGCTGCCTTCTGATCCAATATAATTTGTTGAAATTCAGGATATTCGTGAGGATGTAAAGCCTGTTTAATCTTGCGTTTCCAGGTCATTACCTCCACCAGTCCGGGCAGAAGTTCATAGGCCCCAGCAATGGCCTCTGCTTTTTTCAATTCTGTTGTACATAATTCATACAACTCCTTATTATATAGAATTTCTACATTTCGCAAGGTATCTTTAAGAACGGCATTTTTAGAAATATCGGCATGGAACTGACGCAGGCTTTTAAGAATCAGTTGGCGCAGGTAGTGCTTGGTAACGTGAAGCTGTCGAACGAAGGTTTCCTGAATAAACTTTTTTTTGATCGCTTGCTCATCATAATTGTCCTGCTTTTCGATGGCATCGAAGAGTTTTATATAATTACTGCTATCCGCCTCGCGTTGGCAATACAACTTGAAATAGCGCTTTTCGCTCTTGGACAAAGCATGAATCAGTGCGTGAAGTGCTTCTTTTTTAAGCATTAGAACTTTACATTAAGTATTAATTAATAGCCCTATATTAGGGCAATATACACATAGAATGTTAAAATAGAAACTTATGTTTTTTAAAATTATCATCAGTCCTCCCTTGCCTGATGCTTTATTTTTGTTGTGTTAATATTTTTTCATTTTTTAAAACAGAAATCATGTCAAACGCAATCAATTGGTTTGAACTTCCGGCTGAAAATTTTGACCGTGCAGTGAAATTTTATGGGCAAGTATTGGCTACTGAGCTTCAGCCCATGGATTTTCCAGAAATGAAAATGGCTTTTTTCCCTACACAGAATAATGGGATAGGCGGATGTGTCACTCATGGCAATGGCAACAAACCTCAAGCTGAGGGTACTTTGGTTTACCTAAATGGCGGCGAAGACCTTGGCGTTCCGCTCTCTCGTGTAGAAATGGCTGGGGGTAAAATACTAATGCCAAAGACCGGTATTGGAGAAAATGGCTTTATGGCTATTTTTTTAGATACAGAAGGCAATCGTGTAGCTTTTCATTCTATGAATTAAAGAAAAAGCTTAACTTGATCCATCAATTAGCTATGTCTGACGCAGAAGCTCATTTTTGGAACCTGGTTCATCGGTTCTCATCATCTTACCCAGACGTAGAGTTGGGCAAGATGATGCGTTCTGATGGGCTGAAGTACCAAGGCAAGGTTTTTGCTTTCTTTTTCCGAGATGAAATGGGATTTCGCTTGGGGGCAGAATTTGACCCGGAGGCGCAGCATATACTGTATGCCAAACCATTAAGCCCATTCAAAACGAAACCTCCGCTGAAAGGCTGGTATATGATAGACCATCGCGAAATGGACAAATGGGAAAAACTTACTGAACTGGCTTTGCAATTTACAAAAACATTAACCTGAATAACATGGCTGAAGATTCCTTTTTGCTGGATCGCATGCGCCGTCTATTGGAGCAAAAACAGGTGAACTGGATAGAAAAGAAAATGTTTGGCGGCAATTGCTTTATGGTGGACGACAAAATGCTCATTGGTACCTACAAGGGCGGTCTGATGGCGCGTGTCGATCCAGAGGAAGCTGCCGAATTAACAAAGCAGCGCCCTGCTGCCGAACAGATGATACACGGAGGTCGCCCCATGACGGGCTACTTGATGGTACAAGCAGAAGGCTATGATACCGATACCGATCTGGAATTTTGGTTGCTAAAATGCCTAGAGTTTAACCCTAAGGCCAAAGCGAGCAAGAAAAAGTGAAGCTATTTCGCGCTTTGTCAATTTTTTGCTTCAACTCACAACAATAGCCAAAGACACAAGGCTCAAAAATAAAACATCATGTCAAACATCAGCAAAGACACTTTCCAGTTTTTGGAAGAACTAAAAGAGAACAATAACCGCGACTGGTTCACTGCCAATAAGGCCCGCTATGAAGCGGCGAAAGCGGAATTCGAAACCTTCGTAGATGCACTGATCAGCCGCATTTCCGAATTCGACCCTTCTATTGCCCATCATACGGCCAAAGAATGTGTTTTTCGCATATATCGGGATGTGCGCTTTTCGGCAGACAAATCACCGTACAAAACCCATATGGGGGCGCACATTACTTCGGCGGCTAAAAAATCGGAAATTCATTCCAAGGCAGGCTATTACATTCATCTCTGCCCGGGCGAAACGATGCTGGCCGGAGGGGCTTACCAACCCCAAGGCCCTTGGCTCAAAGCCATCCGCCAGGAAATTCACTACCACCTCGATGAATGGCAGGCCATACTCAACAATCAGGATTTTATAACTTATTTTGGCACTATAGAAGGAGAGAAACTGCAAAAAGCCCCGAAAGATTATCCCGCCGATCACCCGGCTTTGGAGTGGTTGAAACATAAAAGTTTTTTAGCGACCCATTATCCTAACGATGCAAAGGTTCTTGATAGGCATTTTTTAAATCATTGCGCCTCCGTTTTTCAAGCACTTTTCCCATTCGATCGTTTTTTAAACCGAGCTATGGATTGATAGAAAGGGCACTTTTTTTTTGGGAAATGCCCCTTTTTTAGTGGGTAGGAAAAAAAATAAAAAAAAATCAAGTTTTTTTGAGAACAAAAATTCAATTTTTAATCAACATCAATTTTTTTATAAAAAATTGATGTACAGTATTTTAATAAAAAAAATAGTAGAATTTTTCTTGGAAAATATCAACAAATTCGTTTTTTTGTCTTTGCATCGGGCGGCTGGCCGCTGCATATTTGTACTGTGAAACGAAACAAACACTTCCGATAAAGATCGGAAATCCCAAAAACGAACTTTGATAATCTGTTGATTTGAGAGGCTATCCCGAAAACTGTTTTGATCTATTCCAGCCGGAACGTACTTTGATGAAGAGGTGAAAGAAGGGTAGAAAAAGTACGGTGATCATAATCCCGTAAGCCTAGGTTCCTTGCCAATATTATTTGGCAAGGAACCCCAACAGCTTGACATTCATTGCACTCAATGATAAAGAATTTTTGTAAGAATTAGGTCGTCTTATTATTTCATGAGATTATGATTTGTTATTAGCGAGAGGCTCCGTTCTGTAACGGAGCTTTTTTTTTGCCCTTTATTCAGGCTAAGCTCCGTAATAACGTTTTGTAACAGTTCTTCCAATAACTAAAAAAATAAGGTTTTAGCTGCTCGCTGATACAAATCTGAAACAAAGGTAAAAAAAATATATATAAATCAAAATTTTTCTAACTTTTTCCCAAAATAGGCGATCAAGCAGGTCGATTTTACAATCCAAACCATTTTATTATCACCTCATCCACCCAGTTTTTGAGTACCATCGGCTTATTTTGGTCTAAGGCATCCTGCATGAGAACTTTCAATCTTTGCGGTTTGTCTCCTTTTTCTATGGCAATAGCGAGTTTTTTCAACAACCAGATCAAGTTGTAGTGGACTTCCTTTTTGTTTTTTGAAAGTAAATTATTGCGCGATAGGTATTTTTCAAAAGCTTGCAATTGAGCCATTAAGACCTCAAAATAGCTGCTGTCGTCCATAAACTGCTCAAAAAGCAAACGGATCATAACCATTCTGGTGCGCAACTCAAAGGCTTCTGAAAATGTGTATTCATTAAGCATATGCCAGGCCTGTTCGTATTCTTTCTTGTAGTAATGTAAAAGCACCAGGCTGTGGGTATAGGTATCCTGACGAACTGATTCGTCCAAATAAGATTCAAAGTTGACGATGAATTGCTGCGTCCAGTCAAATGCCTTTTCATTACAACCCACCATCACAATGTTGCTAAAAGTAGCTTCGCTGATTCTACCTTGATCGATCAAAAAATCTTTTTCCAAACCGATCTGATACATCTGCAACAGATCGGGGTAAAACTGGGCCTCACCCGAGTTGATTTGCTGAATAATATAATTGAGCAATTGCTGAAAGACCAACAAACAGTCTTCGTGACGGATTAAAGACAGAGAGTCGAAGAATATTTGTTCGAGTTTTAAAAAGGTGTCATAATTACTTTCCGGTTTATAAAGCTCAAATAGATGGTAATACAGCTTAAAAATAGGCCCCTCTTCTATTAACCCTTGCTGGAAAACTCGATCTAGTTCATCCATCAGGCGCATATCATAGTTTTCAGAAAACAGATTTTCCCTGTTTTTCAATTCGCTTCCGATACGCAGCTTGATCAGTGCAAAATAGCGGTCAATGTAATCCGATAAATGCCGGAGGGGTATATCGGACAGGGTGTGTTTTTGTGTCAACGGATGAAAATAATAGTCGTAATAGAGTTCCAGCATTTCGCCGTAATACTCCACGTCGCGAAAGGGCATTTCCTCCAGCACCTTAATCCTTTCTTGCGTTTCTTTTTCAAATTGGCTGTAAATATTTCTGCGTTCCAGTACTTTTATTTTGAGCTTTTGCGCCAACTTGGGTCGATGGTCTAACTCTAAAAAGGTCAGGTATTTCATGACCAGATTGTAGAAAGCAGACAGCAAGCGCCTCAGTTTGTAATCATCATATGGCGTCGAATAAACAGTAGCAAAAACTTTTTCATCACTCAAGTGAGCATCTTGGAAA
The DNA here is from genome assembly GCA_937864265.1 of uncultured Saprospirales bacterium. GTDB lineage: Bacteria > Bacteroidota > Bacteroidia > Chitinophagales > Saprospiraceae > CALMIR01. The sequence continues at coordinate 18,381 of CALMIR010000020.1, forward strand.
TGGGGGTAATACTTTTTTAGGTAAGCATATAATTTTTCTAAACTGGGGTCGGTGTTCCAAATAGGCGACTTTAATGCTTTTCGCAAGTAGCGGAATTCATCAGCGCTCATTGTTCGTAGCAAGTCGTATAGTTTTTTTCCTTTCATTTTGTCTTGTTATTACCTGAAAACAGGAAAAGAGCTTAATAGTTATATCAGAATTGAGAAACAAAAAGAAGGCATAAAAATATGATTAACAGATTTTTATGTAAATTTAGAAAATAAATTGATGAAACAAGTTTTTTTTTTTGTCTTTGCGGAAGTTGCTCGAACGGCGTAATTTGTAGCCGAATTCCTGAGAAAAACACCAAACAAATCCAGATCGCTTGTGTGGTCTAATGGGCAACCTCAAAAACAAAAAGAAACTGAAGAGCTAATATTTTTTTAATATTAGGGGGAATAACGTTCTAAGGCTCCTGATGATTTATCAGGAGCTTTTTTTATGGGGTTTTCATACCTTTGTACCCATCATCTTGACCATCACAGGTTTTTTCATGAAAATAGGCATTTTTTTTGGCGGGCCCTCCCGCGAGCGCGAAATATCATTTGCTGGCGGCAGAACGGTTTACGATAATCTGGATAAGTCGCTTTTTGAGCCCATCCCCATTTTTGTGGATAGCCATCGTCGCTTTATGCTGTTAGATTGGCAGAATATCTACAAAGGAACCATTCGGGATTTTTATCCGCCCATCAGCGAATTACCTCCGTCGCCCAACCATTTTCAGATATATCTGGAAAGCTTAGGCGATCTGTCAGAAGATCGGGCACAGCAGTTGGCGCGTAAAGTTGGCCGCTTGTTGAAGCCGGAAGAATTGCCTTTATTGATCGATGTTGCCTTTTTGGCCTTGCACGGTGAATATGGTGAGGACGGACAAATCCAGCAACAATTGTCGGCCTTGGGGATACCTTATACGGGTAGCGGCGTGCGTGCCAGCCAAATTGGTATGGATAAAGCCCTTCAAAAGGGGTTGATGGCAGAAAAGGGTTTTGACTGCCCCAAAGTACTGGTACTGCCTCGACAAAGCTGGTTGCAATCGAGTGCCCAGTCCATTTATGAGCAGGCCATTGAAGAGATCGGTTTTCCAATGGTCATCCGACCTGCTAATCAGGGGTCTTCCATCGGTGTGAAAATATTGGAAGAAGAAGAAGGGTTGGAAGGCTTCGATTTGGCTATTAATCTGGCTTTTTTTCGACAAATCATCCCCGTTTACGAATGGAAAGATCGCGAAGATTACGACCGCGTGGAATTCATCCGGTTCTTATCAGATATTCGAGATGGGATTGGGTTGCCGTTGGATGTTACCTTCCGGGGCCAGCGCCATACCATTTACCATCCTGAGGAGTTGTTGGCCTTCCTCAACGATCGGGCAACCGAGGCGGACGATAGCGATGCTTTTATACTGGAAGCCCACAGCGGGGAAGAAAAGGTCATCGTAGAATCCTTTATCCGGGGTAAAGAATTTTCCTGCATTGTCATCCGTTTGGAAAACGGCGGGGCAGTAGCACTGCCACCTACCGAAATCGTCAAGGGCGGGGAAGTATTTGACTATCGGTCGAAATACCTGCCTGGCTTATCCCGCAAAATAACGCCCATTCAGTTGCCCGACGAAGACATACAAGCCATTCGGAAGGAATGTGAGCGGCTATTTGTGGAACTGGGTTTTCAAGTTTACGCCCGAATTGACGGATTCATAACGCCGGAAAAACGCATTTTCCTCAACGACCCCAATACTACGTCCGGGATGATGCCGTCGTCCTTTTTCTTTCATCAGGCGGCAGAGATTGGATTGAATCCATCTCAATTTTTAACCTACATCATCCGCGTTTCATTGCAGGAGCGCTTGGCCGAGCGGCCTGGCAATGCAGCCATTATGGGGCTTTTACAGCGCCTGGATCAGCAAATTGCTCAGTTGAAAAGCGTAGCAACAGATAAGCAAAAAATTGCGGTTGTACTTGGTGGCTATTCTTTCGAGCGGCACATCTCTGTAGAAAGCGGGCGAAATGTATTTGAAAAACTGGCCAGTTCCACCAAATACGAGCCGTTTCCGGTTTTTTTAAGTGGAAACGCTCAACAAATAAGGCTTTTTCAATTGCCCATTAATCTTTTACTAAAAGACAATGCCGACGATATACAGGATAAAATCGCACATTGGTCGCTGCATCCCGTTGTTGAGCAAATCAAAGCACTTTGTAGTAACATCACCGAGAAGTATGCTTCTCCAAACGTTGTCTTTGCACCGGAGGAGTTGAGCTTTGAGGCTTTGGCTCGAAAGGCGCAGGCGGTATTCATCGCGCTGCATGGCCGCCCAGGCGAAGATGGCCAATTGCAAGCAGAATTGGAAAAATGGGGCTTGCCCTACAACGGATCTGATGTGGTTAGCTCGGCCATCACCATCAACAAATACCAGACCATCCAAAATTTGCGCAAAAACGGTTTATTGGGAGCCGATCAGTTGTTGCTGCGCAAAGGAGATTACCAATTGGATACAGAGGCTTTTTACAACAGGGTGGAAACGCGCTACAGCTATCCCTTCGTCGCTAAGCCTGTGGACGATGGATGCAGCTCTGCTGTTAAGATCATCAAATCGCGGGCAGAACTAGAGGCTTTTGTCCGCTTGATGTTCCGTCCGGAAGGGGAGGAGGGGCTGGAAGCCAGAAAGCAGTTACATTTGAAAGCAAAGGAAGAATTTCCGCGCAAAGAGGAAATCTTATTTGAAAACCTCATACAAGGGAAGGGCGCGCAGCGATTCATGGAAATAACGGGCGGCCTGCTGACGCATACCGAACCGGATGGCAGTATCCGCTATGAGGTGTTCGAGCCATCGGAAGCGCTTTCCAGTGGGGATGTACTGTCGTTGGAGGAAAAATTTCTGGCCGGCGAAGGGCAGAACATCACACCAGCTCGTTTTAGCGACAACAAAGAGTCGTACGAACTCATTTCCCGCAAGGTAAAAAGCGACTTGGAAAAGGCGGCGCGTATTTTAAATGTCAAAGGATATGCCAGGATTGATGCTTTTGTGCGCATTTACGATGACCAGCATGTGGAAACCATCATCATTGAGGTCAATTCCCTACCGGGCATGACACCTGCTACTTGTATTTTCCATCAGGCAGCGATCAATGAGTACAAACCATTCGAATTTATTGATAGAATACTGAGCTTTGCTATTCAGGAAAAAAAGAAAGCAACGGCTAGACCTGTTGTATCGCCACAAGACAGTATTCCAACGCCAGCTACCAGTTATATACCCGCAGCATCAACCAAAACAGAATCCTGGCAGCCTCCAGTAACTGCTGATAAACCTCAGGGCTTCCAACCCCAGCCTATGGCCGCTTATTTAAAAGACCGTGCCCGTGAGGTCGCTGCTCAGGTTTGGGGATTCGTCAGCTCTTCCCTGTTTTTGAAAAATTTTGGCGGCATGCTGGTGCTGATTGTAGGGCTGCTATTGTTAGTACAGCTTTTTCTGAGAATGTACACTAGGCATGGGCAATCGCTCCAAGTACCCAATTACGTTGGCATGGATGTGGATGACGCCATTAAAAAGGCGAGAAAGCAAAATTTTAATATAGTAGTCATTGATTCCTTTTTTACATCCACAGAAATGCCCAACTCCATTTATCAGCAGGACCCCAAACCGCTGCAAAGGGCTAAACAAGGGCGCACCATTTACGTCAGTAAATACCGAATTACGGCGGATTCTGTGTTGCTGCCTTCTTTGATCTCAGTGGGTTACAACTACGAGCAATACGCCAAAAAGCTCCAACGCGCGGATATTATGGCCATGGTCAAAGAGCGGGTTTTCGATGGCACGCAAGAAGAAAACACCATTAAACATTTTTACTTCCAGGGAGAAAAGATCACAGAAGACGATGTGCGCCGAGGCATTAAAATTCCCAAAGGCAGCACATTGGAGTTCGTTATTACCGAACGCAATACAGGAATGGCATTTGTACCCGATCTGGTCTGCAAGCGTTATGATGCGGCTACCTTCCTGCTCAGTAGTGCCAATCTGGCCGTAGGCGAAGTGTATGGAGAAGCGGGCAATCGCGAGCAGGCTTACGTTTACAAACAAGAACCGCCCTATGAACCGGGTAAAACCCTGCCTATGGGCACCGTTATTGACTTATACCTGATAGATACCAAGCCCGACGGCTGCCCCGATGAATTGAATCCAGACAGTTTGGAAGAGGAAGATCAATAATCGTTTTTATGCTCCAAATAGACCAAATGCAATGCTAACTAAAGACCGATTGTGGAAAGCCATTTTTGAGGATTTCTTTCCAGAGGCGATCCTGTTTTTTTTTCCAAACCTTCATGCCCGTGTAAACTGGGCACAAGGCTATCAAATGTTGGACAAAGAACTACGGGAATTGTTTCCAGAGTCTAAAAAAAATGAACGCCGGGCAGATTTACTGGCAAGAATGTGGCTGGAGGATGGAACGGAGCAGTGGGTATTGATACATATTGAAGTACAAGGTTATAAAGATACCGATTTTCCCTTGCGTATGTACACGGCATTTTATCGCTTGATGGATCGCTTTTCGGTGCCGATAGTTTCCCTGGCTTTGTTGACGGATAGGAACAAAAACTGGCGACCAGATGTTTTTGAAGTAGCTTTTGAAGGTACGCGGCTTAACTTTCAATACCCCGTTTGTAAGCTATCAGATTATCAAGATGCGGATTTTGCTCAAAATCCTAATCCTTGGGCAGTAGTCATGCAAGCTGGTTTGATAGGGTTGAAGGGGAAATGGTCGGATGAAGCGCTACTCCTTGCAAAGCTAAATTTGTATAAAAGTCTTAGGAACAGAGGATACTCTATTCCGCAGGCTCGAAACTTGCTTCAGTTCATAAAATTTTATGTTCGTTTCCGCAAACGGGATTTTTTCATTAGTTTTGAAGAAGAAATACAAAAAATAGAACACACAAACACATCAACCATGGGAATCGTAGAACTCATCACAGCACAACAACTGGAAGAAGCAACACAAAGCGGCCGAGAAATAGGACGTAAGGAAGGCCGCAAGAAAGGTCGTGAAGAAGGTCGTGAAGAAGGTCGTGAAGAAGGCGAAGAAAAAAAAGCCATTGTGGTTATTCAGAGAATGTTAGAAAAAGGCTTTTCTTCTACTGTGATCAGTGAAGTGTTGGAAATTCCAGAATCCTTTGTGTTCACTATAGAACAACAACTCTTAAAAAAGGCTGACATCCTTCATCTGATTGAATCGGGTGAACAGCCAGAGTTGGAAATAGCGCAGCAATTAGACGTTCACCCGCTGCTCGTTTTGATATTAAAGGAATCTACGACTAAGTAACGATTACTGTCCTTACAGCACTGCTTATAAAAATAGGCATTTTTCATTAACTATTACTACCTTTGTACTTCAATCTCATCTGGGGTGCTGAGCGCTCTTAGAGTGCATCAGCTGAGATAATACCCATAGAACCTGTCCGGGTAATGCCGGAAAGGGAGATGAGTAATACTGCAACTTACCCTGCGCAGTATTACCTTCAGGGTTGTGAAGGTAATTTCTGTTCTTACCCAGAGAACAGAAGATGTTTTCACCAAATTTTTTAAAAATCATGTTGAAGTATGTATTGCCTGTTGCAATGCTGTTGCTGTTTGCTGTTGCAACTCAGGCTCAATGTCTCGTCCATGGGAGGGTTTCAGGTGAGCATGGCGAAACACTCACTGGTGCAAATGTCGTGTTGATCGAAACCCAACAGGGAACGGCAAGCGACAAAAATGGGCAGTTCGCCCTCCAAGAGGTGCTTCCAGGCATTTATACCTTGAGTGTCACGTACATTGGTTACGAACAAGAAACGCTTCAGTTGGAAGTACAATCAGGTATCCAACACCTCAGCGTAGATGTAAAACTGAAAAGTCAGTCCTTTCAAATGCAAGGCGTGGTGGTTAAATCTACCCGCGCGGGTGCCAAAACACCTATGACTTACGTCAATTTAAGCGATGAGGAGATTCAACGGAACAATTTGGGGCAAGATGTACCCTTCCTTTTGCGCTGGACGCCCTCTGTTATCGTAAATTCTGATGCGGGTACTGGAATTGGCTACACGGGCATTCGTATCAGGGGTACCGACCCAACGCGTATCAATGTTACCATCAATGGTATTCCGCTTAATGATGCAGAATCGCAAGGTGTCTTTTGGGTAGATTTGCCCGACTTCGCCTCTTCTACTTCGGATATTCAAATCCAGCGCGGTGTAGGCACCTCTACCAATGGCGCGGGTGCTTTTGGTGCTAGCATTAATTTGAATACCAGCGATTTAAAGCCTGAACCTTACGCAGAATTGAACACCAGCATCGGTTCTTTTAATACCTTCAAAGGCAATCTGGTGTTTGGTACGGGCTTGCTGAATAAGCATTTTAGCGTGGATGGCCGCCTGTCGCGCATCACTTCCGATGGTTACATTGATCGCGCATCTGCTGAGTTGAATTCTTTTTACCTTTCTGTTGCTAGGACTGGCGAGCGAAGCATGCTGCGGTTCAATGTTTTTTCCGGACATGAAGTGACTTATCAGGCTTGGTATGGCGTACCGAAAGCATACCTAGACGACGAAGTGCTGCGCCGCTTCAACCCTTCTGGCACAGAAAAAGAAGGGACGCCACACGACGATGAAGTGGACAACTATCGCCAAATGCATTACCAACTTTTGTACAACACCCATTTTTCACCTTTGTGGAACCTCAACCTGGCACTCCACTACACCAAAGGGAAAGGCTATTTTGAGCAATACAAAGCCGACCAAGACCTAGCCGATTATGGATTGGAGACCATGCTTTTCGATACCATACCCCTGCCTTTGACAGATTTGATCCGGCGTCGCTGGCTCGACAACGATTTTTACGGGGGCGTTTATGCGCTGCATTACGAACACCCTTCGGGGCGGATGGATTTTACCCTCGGTGGTGGCGTGCATATTTATAAAGGCCGCCATTTTGGCGAAATCATCTGGGCAGAATTTGCCTCCAATAGCGAAAAAGACGACCGCTATTACGACAACGATGCCTTAAAAAAAGATGCCAATGTATATGCCAAGCTCAATTATGATTTGGGCAAGGGTCTGAACGCTTATGTCGATCTCCAGTTGCGCCAGGTGAATTACAATTTTATCGGCTTGAATGCGCAGGGGCAAGTGACAGATCAACAAGCCAATTTGCTGTTTTTCAACCCAAAAGCTGGGCTTTTTTATGCTTGGAATGAAAAAAATAAGCTTTATACTTCCTTTGCCGTAGGCCAGCGCGAACCCAATCGAGATGATTATGTGGATTCCAGCCCGGATAGCCGCCCTTTGCCGGAGCGCTTGTACAATACCGAATTGGGATATGAACACAGCTTGGAGAAAGGATTCCTGGGTTTAAATGCCTATTGGATGGATTATCGGAATCAGCTTGTGCTAACGGGAGAGGTCAACGATGTGGGGGCCTATACCCGGGTCAATATAGATAAAAGCTATCGCTTGGGGCTGGAAGGAATGGCTGCCTGGCAGTTGAGTAATGCTTTACATTTGGAAGCCAATGCTACCATTAGCCGCAATAAAGTGCGCTTTTTTACGGAATTTGTTGATGTGTATGACGCTGATTTCAATTGGTTGGAACAGCAGGCCATCGAGCGTCGGAATACAGACTTGTCTTTTTCTCCGAATATCATGGCTAGTGGTATCCTGAGCTATACATTAGGGCAAAAATCGACAAATCAGAGTCTGACCTTCAGTGTTTTATCCAAATACATCGGCAAACAATACATTGACAACAGCTCGGATGAGGCCAATGTGCTCGACCCTTATTTTTTCACTGATTTTCGGGCGGTTTGGATTTTGAAAAACAAATGGTTCAAGGAATTGGGGCTGACTTTTTGGGTACAAAATGTATTGGATGCCCAATACGAGTCGAATGCCTGGTCGTACCGCTATGTTTATGACGGTGCAACAGCACTGGATCAGGGCTTTTTTCCGCAAGCAGGCAGAAATTACTTGCTAGGCATCCGCATCGGACTTTAGAGATAAGGCTGTAAACCAAATGGAAAACGGTTAGCATAACTAAATGGTGCTAACCGTTTTTTATTAGCTGAAAGCTACCGCAACAGGTGCACTTCTCCCTCCTGAATGATCCGTTGCCCATTGATTAATTCCAGTTCCATCACGTAGGTATAAACACCAGTAGGAGCTAATTTGCCCCGAATGCTGCCATCCCACCCCATGCTGGTATCATTCGGCGTTACATTAGTCTGGCTATACACCATGCCGCCCCAGCGATCCATGATATACCAATAATTGATACGACTGAATTCACTGCCCAGGTAGGGGAAAAACAAGTCATTGCGCCCATCATCGTTAGGGGAAAAAGCATTGGGGACGAAAACCCGGAAAGCGTCATCTATACGAACCGTCAGCGAGGCAGTGGCTTCGCAGCCGGTAGAGTCCAGAACGATTACCTCGTAAGTCGTCGTTTCATCAGGTTGCACAAAAGTGGAAGAACAACCGTTGCAACCTTCAGGCTGTGGCTCCCATGCAATAGAAGCAATAGCTGGATCTCCAATAATCAGTAACTCCAATTGAATGCTATCGCCCAGCCGAAGCTCAGGGCTGGCTTGCCCGTTTGCCGCCTGAAGTTGGATAGAAAACTCGACAGCAGGCAGGATAATGGCTGTGGCTTCTCCGGTGCATTGCAAAGCATCAATAACCGTAACGGTAAAGATGTCCGCCGATAAGTCGGCAAAAACCGGGCTATCCTGAAAGTTGACGCCATCCAGGCTATACTGGTAGGGCGCCTCTCCATCGGTAACGCTTATGACTTCTATCTGCCCCCCTTTCGCGTCAAAACAAGCCGGATTCGTCACTTGTAGTTCCGGAGCAGGCATGCTGATTAAATCAATTACGCGTACCGAATCAATTGCCACACAAGCCGTTGTTTCGTGGGTGATGGTCAGTACATATAAGCCAGCTTGTTCTGTAGCCGGATTAGGTACATTAGGGTCAGATAAAAGTCCTCCTTCCAGTGGCGTCCAGACTAAGTCATACTCATTTCCTGTACTGGAATTGGTACCGCCCAAAACAGCTGCATCTAAAGAGCAGCCTATATTTTGATCCTCACCGGCATCGGCAATGGGTGTTGTCAATACATCGACCCCTACCATCGCAACGGCATCCTGGCAACCAGGGGAGGACAAGCGGTATTCAAAACCATAAAAGCCATCCAGCAAATCGCCCAAAATCAAGGTGGCAGTATTCGGATCGAAGGCCGCGCCTGGCGCATTATTGCCGGAAGCAAAAGACCAATTTCCACCAGCATCCGGATTGCTCAGCAATTGCGTCAAATCAATTTGATTGCCCGGAAGATCACAGGTGGCCAATGTGTCGGCTATGCCGGCATTGAGTGCAGGGAGGACTTGCGTATTCCAATTGGGCAAATTGGTAAATACACAGCCGGGATTCGCTTGGTCGGTAAAGCTGATGATTTCGACTTGTGCAGATTGGATAAGCGGGATGCTAAAATTAAATGTACCCGTAGAGATATTATCGATGGTAAAAGGAAAAGTGCCGTCGCTGACCGTTGCCGAAAACGGCCCTGTACTGGTGCTGAATACCTCCAGTGAAAAAGTGGCTTCTTCTCCTTCACAAATTTGCTCAGGCCCATTTATGGTAAGGAAAACAGCCGGGCAGGCCTCTGTTTGGCAACTGACCAATGCAACGCCATCAGGGCAATTATCGGCGGAATTCAATGCCGTGACCTGTATAGTGACTGCCTGCTCGGGGTTTAGACCTTCTATCAAATAAGAAGTACTGGAGGTCATGGTCCCAAGCGGGCCCGTAATTACTTGTACCTCGTAGCCGGCCGCATCAGGCACCGCATCCCAGGTAAAAAGTAGGGAGTTGGTCGTCGCTTCGCAATTGACAACCGGATTGGCTAGTGGGCTGCCCACAGTGATGGTAATATCGTCGGTGTATTCACAAACCGGGCGAAAACTAATGTCATCCAGCGCAAAATCGTTTCCGGCAGGATCTTCGTTCACATTGACCACACAAATGGTAGCATTGGTCACATTTCCAGAACTCCATAGTTCACTGAATTCCTGCCAAACACAGGGAGTGGAAGACGCGTTGAACACATTGCCCAATAAAAAGCCGTTGATAGAGAATTGGAGGTTGGCCGGATTTTGGGAAACGACAGAAGTCACCCAGGCACTGAAATCGTAATCTGTATTAGGCTCAACGGCTACATTTTGGCACCAGACATTATCTGGATTACCCGATCCATTGACCACCATCATATTGCCATTGCCCGTATGATCGTCGCAGTCAGCAAACTGATTGTGGGTATCTCCGGCATTATCGGCTATCGCGTATTGCCCTTCGTTGGTGAGCAGGCCAGCGCTGCCCCCCGTGCCGGGCACATAGTCGGTGAAAAAGCCCGTATCTCCCAAGGCAAAAGTGCCGTTGGCGATTAGGTTTTCATCTGAAATAATGCGCACGGTTACCGTATAGGTGGTCGTCGCCGTAACTGTCGCTGTTGTGCTTAGGCTACTTGGATTGCTAATGCCCGTGCCAGGCGACCAACTTACACTGAGGGGTAAGCCATTGAATTGTGCACTCAGAGGTACATTTGACCCTGGCTGACAAACGGAAACATCCGCACCAGCATCGAGGGAAAATTGATCGCAGTTTTGGGCAAAAGAGGCTTGGTTTTGCACCCATAAGGCCAGGCAAAAAAGCGCTAAGGCAAATGTGCTGTTAGACATTAGGTGATACACTTGAAACTTTAGACAATAGGTGATAGACTTTAGCATTAGATGCTCAGTTTATTCTACCATTTTATGAAAATCGATGAATGAAAGTCGCTAAAGGGTGTATAGCTGTGTGGGCGATAGCAAAGGTAAGAAAAAAATTTTGGTGCGATTGTTTTTTTAGACAGAAGGAAATTGGGGGAGTGTGAGTGTGGGAGTGTGATGGCAACACTCCCGTCTGACCGGGGTCGTTCCGCCTGGACGTAGTCCATTCGGACAGGCCGGGCGGGAAGGTACTAAGAAGAAATTGGGTGAGGGTGTGGGTGAGGGTGAGGGTGAGGGTGAGGGTGTGGGTGTGTTGCAACACTAAGGCAGTAAGAAAGTAAGGTTGTAAGAAGAAATTGGGTGAGGGTGAGGGTGAGGGTGTGGGTGAGGGTGAGGGTGTGGGTGTGTTGCAACACTAAGGCAGTAAGAAAGTAAGGTTGTAAGAAGAAATTGGGTGAGGGTGAGGGTGAGGGTGTG
>CALMIR010000021.1 GCA_937864265.1 uncultured Saprospirales bacterium
CCGTCGAAACTGCTGAGTTCACCGCTTCTAAGAAGATGATTATCATCGAATAAGCGGATTCGACAGATAAAATGAGATAAAGATTGGAGTGGTTTCCTGATGGGAGGCCACTCCATCTTTTTTTAGTACGCTTACAATTTCTGTGATTGGGAGCGGACTGATGGATCGTTTCCCCGGGCATATTGCTTCCTTAGCCATCAGTACCTGCGAAAAGTATCAGAGACCGTTTTTTTATAATAAATACTTGCTCAAAGTATTGGGATAATCAGAGTATTATTGCTACCTTAGTGCCCGAAATACAATTTTATTCCATAATCCCATGACACAGATCAAAATTACTGTAAGGTATCTCCTGACAGTTGCACTCCTTGTGCTCGTATGGCCTATCTTAAGAGCGCAAGTAACTGTCTATGCATCCAGCCAAATCGTTCAACCCAACGAGACATTCACGACAGATGTTCGGGTAGTGAATTTCCAAGAGATCATTGGTTGCCAATTTAGTATAAATTGGGATCCCCAAAAGGTTCAATACCAAGGTCTGGCCAATTTACAAACCGACCTGGGTTTAACTGCTGAAAATTTTGGATTGACTTTTGCTAACGAAGGTCAAATTGGTTTTCAATGGCTTGATTTTTCACTGGTAGGCGAAACAGTAGCAGACAGTAGTATCCTTTTTTCTCTCCAATTCAAGCTGCTGGCAGATACTACTCAAATTCTACCTATCAGCTTTGGCAGCCAGCCCACGGCCATAGAAATTGTCGATGCATCAGAGACGGTATTAGACGTAACCTTCTATGAAGGACAGATCACAGTGGATGGGATTAGTGCAATGAAGTATTTGAATACACGGGCACTAAATGTGCGATGCGAACCCAACCCGATGGGGGAGTGGACGAATCTGGTATTGGATATGCCAGCAGCTAGCTCAGGGCAAATAGAAATATTGGATGCTCTGGGTAAATCTGTTTTTGCAAAGGCGCATCATTTCAGTATGGGGCGTCAAAGCATCCGATTATCAAGAACCATATTCCCTCAATCAGGAACTTACTTTGTCAATGTACGCTCCAATGATTATTCTGTTTTCAAACAACTGATTGTGTTTTAAGTGTGATCTTTTCATTCTTTAACCATCCCAAACTCCGAGAAAGATGAATAGAGTTTTTACCAGTCTGATCTTCTGGGCGTTTTGCTGCATTTGGACGATTGATGCGCAAACCCCAACTTTCACCATTACGCCACAAACAAGTACCGCACAGCCCAATGATATCGTGGATGTGAATATTGTGGTGAGCAATTTTTCAAACATACTGAGTATGCAGTTCGGGGTCAATTGGGATCCTGCGGTAGCTGAGTTTGTAGAATTAACTAACGTAAATGCGACAGCAGTACCTGGGCTTTCTGCCAGTGTGCACTTCAGCACACCAGGCGGTAATGTACCCCCCGGGCAGGTTGGTATATCGTGGTTTAGTCCATCGTTTACTACTATTAATGTAGCAAACGGGACAACGATTTTTACCATTCGACTGAGGGCCATCAATGGTTGTACCGACATCTTTTTTACCGACGACCCGCTGCCCTCCATTGAGGTGTTGAACGGAAGCTTTGTGGATGTAGAACTAAACCCTGTGAACGGCACATTGGAAGTTGGTGATTGCGGTGCAGTCATGCAGGATCCGGTTATCGTTGACATCAATAATGCCAACGTGCAGCAGGGACAGCAAGTGTGCGTTGATGTGGACGTGACCGATTTTGAAAACATCAAAAACCTGAGCTTTACGATCAATTACGATGCTGCCAAATTGCAATTCAATTCCGTAGGCGGGTTCAACCTGAGCGGGCTGGATGCGGGCGATTTTGGAACGGGTACGGCGGGTAGAATTACCTTGAATTGGAGCAACGCTACGGGTGTTACACTCAATGACGGCACCGTAATTTTTGAAATATGCTTTACGGCAACGGGTACAGGCAGTACCAACCTGACCTTCTCGGGCAATCCTACGCCAATGGCCGCACAGAACGGAAATAATGAGGCGGTGACCGTAAGCGGGCAATCCGGTACGGTGACTATTATGATGGTTAACAATAGCGACGATTTTGAGTTGCTCATCGAAAGTGCCACGGTGAATCCAGGAGAACAATTTTGTGTGGCGATCACCACCTTGAATTTTACGGATGTGGTCGGCATGGCTTTTACCGTCAATTATGACCCGAACCAGTTGCAGTTTAATAACCTGACCAACCTGAATACCAATTTGCCTCAATTTTCTATTCCCGGTTCAACTGGAACACCGCCGGCTTTGCAAGCGGGTAACATTACAGTTAACTGGTTCAATGAGAGTTTGATCGGGATCAATTTGCCGGATGGTTCAACCATCATGGAAATGTGCTTTACAGCAATAGGCAATGGTTCTTCTTCGAATATTAGTTTTTCAAGTAATATTACACAGATCGAAATTTCAGATAGCAACCAAGAAATCATTCCTTTCAACAGCACGCCTAGTGTGATAGCCATTAATGTTGATGTGAATGGGTTTTATTTGAATATTGCAGACGCTACCGTTGATCCGGGCGAACAGTTTTGCGTGCCAATTACAGCGCAGAACTTTAGCGATGTGGTCGGGATGGCTTTTACAGTCAATTACAACCCCGATTTATTGGAATTTGATCAATTGACGAACTTGAACCCTGGCCTGCCTTTATTTTCTGTGGCTGGCTCAACGGGTACACCCCCCGTGTTGGATGATGGATTTATCACTGTCAACTGGTACAATGAACAATTGACAGGGATCAATTTACCGAATGGGGCTACGATCATGGAAATGTGCTTTACGGCTTTGGGCAGCGGCATTTCCACCGAAATTGATTTTTCCAGCGATATTGCCGCTATAGAAATTTCTGATAGCAATCAAGATATTATACCATTTAATGGCAATTCCGGCACCATTACGATGACGGGTACTTTCAGCGGATTCCTTGTTTCCGCAGAAGATGCCACCGTACCACAAGGCGAGCAAATCTGTGTACCGATTACTGCTCAGAACTTTGAAGATATTGTGGGTATGGCTTTCACGATGGAATACAATCCATCGCATTTGCAGTTTGTATCCGTAAGCAGCCTGAATGCCTCGCTTCCAAACTTTACGGTGTTGGTCAACTTTGGAACACCACCGCCACTAGCTGCAGGGTTTGTTACCGTAAACTGGTACAACGAATCGCTAAACCCCATTACTTTGATCGATGGTGCACCCCTTTTCGAGTTGTGCTTTGAAGCCTTAGGCGCCGACGGCACTTGTTCGGATATTACTTTTTCTGGAGATATTACACCGATTGAAATATCAGACGGCAACCAGGATATTGTGCCCTTCAATAGCCAATCGGGTACGGTATGTGTAGGCATGCCGAGTACCGATTTTCTCGTTACTGCTGGCAACGCCAATGCCGCAGTTGGCGATCAGGTTTGCATCCCAGTTACGGTGGATAACTTCACCAATATCGTGGGCATGGCTTATACAATAAATTACAACCCGGCTCATTTGGAGTTTGTTCAGGTAACCAACTTGAACCCTGGTCTGCCCTTGTTTTCGGTAGCCGGCTCATTTGGATTGCCACCAGCTATTACAGCAGGGAATATCACGGTCAATTGGTTCGACCAGACATTGGTTGGCGTGAGTTTACCCAATGACGCAGTTTTGTTTGAATTGTGTTTCAACGTCATCGGCGATCCTTCCACTTGTTCGGATATTACCTTTTCAAGTGCGATTACGCCCATCGAGATTTCTGATGCCAACCAGGATATTGTACCATTCAATAGCCAATCGGGTACAGTATGTGCGCTGGCCGATTTTGATGGCTTTTTGCTGACCATTCAAGACGACGTCGTACTACCGGGGGAATCCTTTTGCGTACCCGTAACAGCTTTGAATTTTGAGGATGTTGTAGGGATGGCTTTTACTATTGAGTTTGATGATACGCAATTGGAATTTGACCAAATTGCCAACGTAACTACTTTGATTCCTGGATTTTCTGTAGCTGAATCTTTTGGCTTACTAGGGGTAAACGGGGTCATTACACTCAATTGGTTTAACCAAAGTTTAGAGGGAGTTAACTTGCCTCCTGGCGAACCGATTTTTGAAATATGCTTTACCGCCATTGGCGACGATGGGGATATGTCAGATATTATTTTTACCAGTTCGGTTACGCCAATAGAGATATCCGACAGCAACCAGGATATTATTCCTTTCAACGGAGAAGAGGGTACGATTACGATTTCGTCTATACAACCTCCATCGGTCATTAGCTCTAATATAGTGGACGTGCTGTGTTTTGGCGAAGCCACAGGAAGCATACAAGTAACTGCAGGTGGGGGCACTGGTGGGCCATACACCTATGCGTGGAGTGCACCGGGCGGCTCTAACAGCCAAATCAATAACCTGGAAGCAGGTAATTATACGGTGACAGTCACTGATATGGGCTCTGGTCTGACCGTTACTCAGATGTTCACAGTGGATGAACCGAACAACCCGATTCTGGTATTGGCCGATGAAATTACGGTGCCTTCTTGCTTGAATGGAAACAATGGTTCTATCACGATTACTACAGTAGGTGGTACACCGGGTTATGTTTACGACTGGTCTGGCCCAGGTGGAGGCGATGTGCCCGGTGGTTTGGAGGCATTGGATCTCAGTGCAGGCAGCTACACCGTGACGGTAACGGATAATAATGGTTGTGAAGAAAGCAAAACCTTTAACGTAGGTGCAGGTGTGGGCAATGGCGGTTTGGCCATTGGCTTTAGCGTAACAGACGTGACCTGCCCTGATGATACCGATGGCGCGATCTTTTTGACGGTAAGCGGCTGGCAAGACCTGGTGGTTTACAGTTGGAGTCCTAATCTTGGTCAAGGCAGTAGTTTAACCAATATTGGCGCCGGAACTTACACGGTGACGGTTACCGATGGCAGAAACTGTAGCCAAACCGGTAGCTTTACAGTAGATGAACCAGATCCTATTGTCATCAATAGCACCGTGACGGATGTGGCTTGTTTTGGAGAAAATACAGGTTCTGTTTCGCTCAGTGTTTCCGGTGGTAATCCCGGTCAATATTCGTACTTGTGGTCACCCAATCCAAATGGAAGTTCTGGTCCAATGCAGAGCAACCTATCAATAGGCAGTATCGTAGTACAAGTAGTTGATATAGAAAACTGTATTGAAACAACGAGTTTTACGATTACCGGCCCAGCATCGGCTTTGAATATTGACTTCCTGCAAACAGAAAGCATCAATATTGCCAACGATGGCGAAGTCGAATTGGGCATTTCAGGCGGCACTAGCAGCTATTCTTTTGAATGGGAAGGGCCTAATGATTTCGAAAGCGACGACCAAAACCTCACGGGTTTGAATGACCCCGGCATGTACTGCGTAACGGTAACCGATGCCAATAACTGTACCACAACCGGTTGTGTTGAGCTGCGCCGTCGCTTGCGTTTGGACGATGTAGAAATACAAGAAGGCTGTTTTGGCGAAGCCAGCGGTTCGATTGATATTGATATTATCGGTGGTGTAATGCCTTATACCATTGTATGGTTGGGTGCTACACCAGGCAGCGATCCTACTGTTGTATCCAACCTGGATGGAGGCACTTATTTTGTAACCATCACGGATGCTTTGGGCGAATCCATCACGGGTGAATTTTTCGTCAGCGAATCGCCGGAGATCATTACTACTTCTATACTAGTACCTGTTACGGGTTCTGCAGCCAATACCAACGGTTCTATTTCTTACATGGTTAGCGGAGGAACGCCGCCATTGAACTATTTGTGGAATACGGGTTCTACCAGCTCTATGCTAAACAATATTGGGGTAGGCACCTATTGTGTGACCGTTACCGATGGATTTGGCTGTCAGAAGGATACTTGCTTTAATATGTTCTATAGTTCCCCATTAGGACCATTGGATATCACTGCTGTAAATACCACTTGCTGGAATACAGAAGATGGTGTTTTGCAAATCAGTGTTTCAGGGGGATTAGCACCCTATACATTTACCATCAACCACCTAGTTACTGGTGAAAATTTTGAGGTCGTTTCATCTAACGGTACGATTACCCAAGAAAATTTGGCTCCGGGTACTATTGCTGTTCAGGTGCTGGATATGTTAGGGCAATCCGTACCTGTCTCTACGGTGAGCATTGGAAGTCCGGCTGTGATTGATTATCAACTGGATGTACTGCGTCATGATACCGAATTGCCAGGCTGCCAGGGTATAGTAGCCATTACAGTAACGGGTGGAACACCCGGCTATTCTGTCAGTTGGGACAACGGCGGCGGAACCGGAATGACCATTGAAAATGTCTGTGGCGATCAAACATATCAGCCGACGATCACAGATGCCAACGGTTGCGTATATACCGAAGAAGGATTTTTTGTGAATGTGTTTTCAATAGATGTACCCAACGAAGTGGCTATTGCCTGTCCGGATGATATTACGGGTATTATTGACATGGATATCGAAGGGGGAGAGCCAAACTATACCATCATTTGGCTAAACGAAGATGGTCAGGAAATTTCTTCTGAAGAAGATATCAACGATTTACCCTCTGGAACTTACACCGTTGTGGTAACAGAAGCATCTGGTAACACTTTGATGGAAACCGTAAGCGTCGAATCTGCTTCTGAACTGGCCATTGGCGTGGAAGTATTGTCGGATTATAACGGATACGATGTAAGCTGTGCCGATAGCGAAGACGGTCAGGTTCGGGCAATTGCCTCAGGCAGTCAAAGCTACGACTATGAGTGGACACAGAATGGTGTACTAGTTAGCACCAGCAGTGTATTTGCGGAAGCAGGCCCTGGCAATTACCAGGTGATGGTGGAAGACAACTTTGGTTGTACGACAACGACCCAGGTAACGCTGGCAGCGCCTAATCCGGTTGAGATCAAAGGCAATGTCAGAGACCTGAGCTGCTTTGGTGGAAAAGATGGCGAAATATCAGTAGCAGGTATCGGCGGCCTACCCGGCTTTAACTACCTCTATGAGTGGGATAATGGGGTATTTGACAACCGCATTACCTCTCTAACCGGAGGCACATATACCGTTTCGGTAACCGATGCCAACAATTGTACGGTGGATTCTACTTTCACCGTGAACGAACCGGAGCCATTGATGATTACTATCTTGACCGAGCCAGCTACTGATGGCTGTAACGGTAGCGCACGGGTAGAAGTGGAAGGCGGTACGGAGCCGTATTTTTACAACTGGGCTAATTTCGACGGCGATGCCTTCCTGATCAATTTGTGTCCTGGCGAATATTTCCTTCAGGTGCGCGACGCAGAGGGGTGTACATCAGAGTTAATCTCTAAAGAAGTTGAAGACAAGCGTTTCCCTTGCTTGGAAGAACGGGTAGTCATTACGCCCGATGGAAACGGCACAAACGATGAATTCATTATTTTCTGTGTCAATGACTATCCAGATAACCACCTGGAGATATACAACCGCTGGGGACAGTTGGTTTTTGAAGCCGACAACTATGACAATACCTGGGAAGGAACAACTGGAAGCGGGGAGCCATTACCAGAAGGGCCTTACTACTATGTATTGGAATACACCAGTCCGGAAGGAACGATTATTCAGAGAAAAGGATCATTGACCATTCTTCGCGATAACTAAATCATTAATGGGTTTTCCCCGGTCAAGCTGCTTGTTTGTCGAACGGCTTGACCGGGGAAGCAATTACTATTCTTCCACCCACTAACCGACAAGAATTATGAAAAAGTTAGCTTTACTCTTTGTTATCTGCGCCTTTGCTCAGGCGATTTTCGCTCAGGAAGAGACAATCTTCTCGCACTATACCGTCACACCTGTATTGATCAATCCAAGTGCTGCCGGATTTGAGAATGAGCACCAGATTCAATTAAATGCTCGAGCTGCTTGGAGTGGCTTCCCAGATGCACCGAAAACTTATGCTGCCCAATACAATGGCCCCTTAGGGGATAACTTTGGAATTGGCGTTGGTGTTTTATCAGAATCAGCAGCCCAGATGATGCGCATACGCGGGCATTTGAACTACGCTTTCCGTTTTGACATCAGCAAAAAAGTAGAATTGGCGGCAGGTTTTTCTACCGCTTTCCAACAAGTTCGACTGGATAATGGTGCCACAGATAACCCACTTTTCCAAGATGGCGATCAATTGATTATGGATGTTATGGATGGACGCAGTGAGTTTGATGCTTCCATGGGCGTGTATGCTGGCTTGGGAGAATTAGACCTAAACGGCAAAAGGCCGACCCACGTTGGTTTAGCTTTTACCAATTTGGTGAAGTCCAACATATCTGGGGTAGATAATGCGAATAACGAAGGCAGTATCCTAGAACACTACACCTTTTTTGTTCGCCATCGAGCTTACATTGCCGATTACAACTTTCATATTGAGCCATCCGTATTCATCCGCAATGTGAAAAATTCTCCTTCACAAGTGGATTTGAATGTACGGGCCTTATTTTTGGAAGAAACACTTTCTGCCGGGCTTTCCTACCGTTCTTTGGGCGCTGCGGGGCTTTTGTTGGGCGTGAAGTTGACTTCTTTGCAGGTCAATTATTCCTATGATGTATTTTTCCAGCAGTTTCAGCGCTACAACCAAGGCTCGCATGAAGTCAGTGTATTGTTGACGCTGCCTAGAAAATCAGAAACAACACCAGGGAAGCGATACTAGTACTTGGCGGTGAAAATTAGGGGGTAGCTTGAAGTTGCCCCCTAATTTTTAGTAAAAATACCTGTTTTGGGGTATAACTTTATGAAGCGTTCCGCGTATATTTGTAAGAACCTGTTGCAGGTGTCAGACTTGTAAACTGTATCAACTGCAAATGCTGGCGCATTTGCCTGGTAGAAAGCCCACTCCCCGATTATTTCTACTCAGAAACAGTTTGGTTCCATATTTTGTATGAAATTTTATACTTCATATTTTTCCATCTCATAGCATTCATCTGCTCGAAAAGGTGCCTGCTAAGGCGATTGGATTGTATGTGATTCACAAGAACCGTTTTCAAGTGTATACTTAAATCGGTTTTTGGGATGGCCTCTCTCCGGCAGACTGGAGGGGGGCTTTTTTTTTGCTTACCACATCCGTTATAGAAGATAGATTTTAGGTAACTATCCAGACGCTCAATGCTTACCTCGGAGAAGTCGAATTGTTGTTCCACTATCCTATAGTTAAAGTGTGCGTTTTGTATTTTTGAAAAAAATTAAAATATTGATTATTAATATGTTATGTAGTAAAATATGCTTCTTTATCTACTGAATATTCCCTAATATTTGTACGGAAGATAAGTTTGGCACGGTTTATGTTGTATATTAATCATACCGAGTTGAGCTAGCAAAAGTGCTGGCTCGAAAGTCAATTGGGAGTTTGATGGGGCTTTAAGCAAACATCGCGAATCGCACATCGTATCTCGTACATCTGATTTATGATCAACAAAGTTCTCGATTTTTAAAGTTTGGCACGGTTTTTTCATTACGTAGAAAAGGAGGATTTGAACACCGAGGAATTTGAGAAACCCCGCTTCTATCTCAGTGCAAAATACGCCAATACACACAGCCAAGCATTCTGCCTGGCTACAATTTGCAAACCAATGGTCTTGCCCTTTAACAAGGCACTGATGGCTCGTACATCGGTATGACACCCCCATGCCCGGTTTAAAAATTCAAATCAGGGCAAGCGGAAAAATACATTCACGACACAGGATACTGTCCTGAACGGAAGCGTGTAGCAGCGCCCTCCGAGTGGCAGCGCCTTGTCAAATTGTTAAGCAACAACTTTATCAACAACATAATTTTTTTTCTGAAACGCAAAAAATGCACAACAATGAAACACGTAACTAACAATTTCAGCGAACAGACATCCCAAAACGGGAAAAGCACCTTTACGGCGCTTCCAATTATTCTACTAACTATCCTATTATTCTTAGCAGCCGGCCTTTTGGGGCAATTATCTGCCCAATGCGATTTGGCCTGTGATGGTGGAAACCCCGATTTCCCCATAGAAATTTCGATAGGAAATGATTGTGAGATTAACTTAAGCAGCGATGATGTACTGGAATCCCCAGCACTTTGTCCCGGAGATAAGCAATTAACTGTAAGAGATGGTATGAGCAGCATCATCGCGCAGGGCACCAACCAGGTCGTTTTTGATGCAGAATCTTGGCAGGGCAGCACATTGAGTGTAACCGTAACCGATGTACAAACGGGAACGATATGCGTGAGCTTTATTCGACCGATAGATAATGCACCACCAGTGATGAACTGTATCACCCCTGTAATGATCAGTTGTATAGCAGATACCATGCCAACTAATATTCAATTGGGCTTTCCCTCTGTCACGGATAATTGCCTAAGTGGTGTGGACTTGGTATATGTAAATGATTATCAGGATTTTGGATGCGCTGGCGCCGATAACGCGTACATTGACCGAATTTGGCGGGCCACGGATGCGGCAGGCAATACAAGCGTATGCATCCAGTCGATTTTCTTAAACCGCCCCAATTTGACCGACATCGTTTTTCCTTCCGATACGACTTTTAGTTGCGAAAACCCGGATGCCAGTATATTCAGAGCAGGCCAACCTACGCTGTACGGCATACCTGTGGAAAACGGCAACCGTTGCGATTTGGTGGTAACTTATACCGACAATACGACCTATTTTTGTGGAAACATCGAGTATGCCATCCTGCGTACCTGGACGATCTTTGACCCTTGCGGGGGAACCAATATTACTGGGCAACAAACCATAAGCATTGTAGATAATATTGCTCCTCAGATTACCTGCCCAGCCACGCTGACGGTCTCTACAAATACAGGAGTATGTTATACTACCGTAACTTTACCCAGTGCGCTGGTAGAAGACAGTTGCGACCCAGATGCCTCCTTCTTTGTTGTGACTTCCTGGGGAACAGTGGGTACAGGGCCGCATCCTTTCGTACCGGTAGGCTCACACCAACTTCAATATACGGGCTTGGACAATTGTGGCAATACCAGCACCTGCACAACGACTCTAAATGTTATAGACGATGAAGAACCCACAGCAGTGTGTGAAAACTCAACCATAGTAGCCGTACCTTCTGGAGGGGTAGCTCAAGTATCAGCCATCAACTTTGACGATGGTAGCCACGACAACTGTGCAACGACTATTTACTACAAAGCCAGAAGAATGGATGCAGGTGGATGCAATGGTGCAAATGGCGACGATTCCTCCCTGCCCAATTATCAAGAATGGATGGACGATAAGGTTTTCTTCTGCTGCGAAGAAGTCGGACAACTGGTGACAGTGATCTTCCGGGTGTATGATGTAAACCCTGGCACAGGCCCAGTGGATCCGGTGCGCGAATTACCTGGAGGCGATTTGTACAGCCACTTCAACGATTGTATGATGACGGTAGAAGTGCAGGATAAAATCGCTCCAACCCTGGTTTGCCCTCACGATACAACTGTGAACTGTACTTTTGATTACTCCAACTTGAGCGTGTTCGGCAGCGTTAGCATCACGGACAACTGCGGCTACGGCGAGGCCTACACAACAGTCAACAACATCAACAGTTGTGATGTAGGCACGATTCTGAGAATATTTACGGCAACAGATGCTGCGGGCAATAGCGCCTCTTGTACTCAAACCATCACCGTGGTGCAAGATAATCCGCTGAGTGAAAGCCAGATTGCATGGCCTACAGATTATACGACCGACTTGTGCGGCGCTAGCACCGACCCTGAAAATCTACCGGCAGGGTTTGACTTCCCAACAATCAACAATCCAGCTTGTATGAATATCGGTATCAGCTATGAAGACGATTTCTTTGACATCGCTTTTCCAGGTTGCTATAAGATATTGCGCAGATGGACGGTCGTTGATTGGTGCCAGTACAATCCTGATGTAGAAAACAGCGGCGGACGTTTTACCAAAACACAGATCATCAAAGTAGAGGACAACGACGCACCTGTTTTAACTTGTCCTGCAAACATTACAGTAGGTGTAGGGCAGGGCTGCGATTTTGCTCAGGTAAATTTGAACCCAGCCACAGCACTGGATTGTAACAACAACATCATCATTACCAACGATTCTCCTTCTGCCAACGCCAGCGGGGCGAATGCCAGCGGTACTTATCCCCGCGGAACCACACTGGTCAAATTTGAAGCTTCCGACCGATGTGGAAATGTATCCAATTGCCAGGTTGCGGTAACTGTGGAAGACAAGACTTTACCTTCGCCTGTATGTATCGTAGGACTATCCGTTAACCTGTCCACGATTAACGGTCAAATAAGTGCAGTAGTTCAAGCCAGCGCTTTCGACGGAGGTAGCTCAGATAACTGTACAGCCGACGAAGATTTGCTGATGACCATCAGAAAATCTGGTACCGGAAGCCCTACGGAAGCGCCTACCGCCACCCAACTCACATTCGGATGCGGAGATGAAGGGACACAACTGGTCGAATTTTGGGTCAGCGATGAAGACGGCAACAGTAACTTCTGCCAAACGGTGATCGCCATACAAGATAATGCTAATTTATGCCCAACAGTAGAACCAGTGAATGGCATGATTGCGGGCGGCATCCGTACCGAAATGGGCGATGAAGTTGAGGACGTCATGGTGGAAGTAAGTGAATTGAACTACATGCAAGCGTTCACAGACGGCTTTGGTTTCTTTGAATTGCTGAATGTACCTTACGGAGGAAACTACAACCTATCGGCCAACCGGAACGGTGACAACCTAAATGGCATCTCTACTTTAGATTTGATCCTGATGAGTAAGCACATACTAGGGGTACAATACCTGAATAGCCCTTACAAAATTATTGCTGCTGATGTCAACCGATCCAACTCGATTTCTACCCTTGATTTGATAGCCTTGCGCAAAATGATTCTGGGTATTTCAACGGAGTTTCCTGAAGGCAATCAATCCTGGCGCTTTATAGACGCAGATTTCAATTTCCCAGACCCGACGAATCCTTTTGCAACAACCTTCCCGGAAACCGTACAGGTGAACAATTTCGCTCAAAATCAAATGACCGCCGATTTTGTAGCGGTAAAAATGGGCGACGTGGACAATTCAGCCAATCCAAGCAGTTTGCTGGGCGTAGAGAACCGGATTACCAGCGGAAAAATGAACCTTTACATAGAAGACCAGGAGCTGAGCGCGGGTGAAATGACCTACCTGGATGTGACGACCGATGCCATGAATCAAATCGAAGGCTTCCAATTCACCCTGACTTACGATGCGGCAGTGCTAGAATACGAAGGCGTGGAGAATGGCGATTTGCCCGACTTTGTGGAAAACAACATGGGCTTACACACGGAAAAAGGCTGGATAACCAGCAGTTGGAATACCGACCAGACTTATGCGGCTTCGCCATCAACGAAAATTTTCCGATTGATATTCCGCGCCAAGCAAGACATCACTACCCTGAGCAACCTAATTCACGCAACAGATGCACCAACTACCGCAGAGGCATACGACAAAGACGGCGGTATCTGGAATGTGGCTTTGAATTGGGAGAATAAGCAGCCAACAGCTATACCAGGTATCATCTTGCACCAGAATCGCCCGAATCCATTCCAGCATGAAACAGTCATCGGGTTTGAACTTTCAAAGGCAGGCAATGCGAGATTGAGTGTCTATGACTTGACAGGTAAACTGATCTACTCGCAGGAGGCCAATTACGAAACAGGTTATCACGAGGTGGTCTTGTACAAAGAGCAGTTGAAAACAGGCGGCATGTTGTACTACCAATTGGAGACCGATGAGTTCTCCGCCACTAAAAAAATGACCAGCCTGTTTTAACGGATGTGACCCAAAAGTAAAACGTCTAACCCCCGAATTCTAACGTCTAGTATAAAGTTGTTGATATATAGTGTTTCATTAATACGGCCGTTGCTCAGAAATGAGTAGCGGCTTTTTTGTTTTATCAAAATGGAATATGTATATTGCAGCTTCAAATTTGCACTTACCCCCCCACATTAGGTTTTTGTTATAATTTCATGAGCAAAAAAACGGTAATAACTTGCTATTACAGGTAAAGTGTCAGCATTTTGCCGCAAAAACCTATCCAAGTAGTGTTTTTTTTCTACCCCTGATCGACAGCCTCTACCTCCCAAACCTGTCGGTAGCGCAGCGAAAGATGCATTCTTTTTGCTCGCCAAACATTTAGCAAACATAGTTGAGAAGGCCAAGTCCGAAGGATAAGGCGGTAGGCTTATTGAGGGGCGTTAAGTGGCATCAATCGGCTTAACGGACAAAAGATAGGCACTACCACCTTTTCGGATGTGTCCACCTAGCGTTTTACATTTACCCTTATGCACGGAATAACGTGCGTTTTTATGCGATAAGAGCTTTGAGACTGCTACTACTTGCCAATTGCTATTGGTATTTCAATTGAAAACAAAAACAAAATCACAATCATGATGTCCGAAAACATGTACCTAAAACTTTTTTGCAGTCTTTGCCTGCTCGTACCCGCCGTGCTTTTTGCCCGGGGTGAAGCCGAGCATTTCACCGATTATGTTCCACCGGTAGCCATTTGCACGGATCAGGTGAATGTATCCCTGACCTCCAACGGAACCGCTTTGGTTTATGCGGCTAGTTTTGATGAAGGCAGCTATGACAACCAGTGCTTGGCCGCTATTGAGGTAAAAAAAATGAGCGCTCCGGCCTCGGCTTTTGGTCCTTATGTTATTTTCGATTGCTACGATATTGGCGCCCCTGTGTATGTAGAGCTGCGGGCACGCGATTGCAGTGGCAATACCAATACTTGCTGGGCTTTGGCATTGGTGGAAGACAAGATAGCACCATCTATCCATTGCCCTTACGATGTAACCATTACTTGCGAGCAAAACGCTTCTAATTTGAGCCTTACGGGGCAAGCCTGGGCGGATGATAATTGCAATTTACTAAGCGTTACCCATACCGATTGGGACAATACCGGCTCTTGTGGCTCTGGCTACATCACCCGTACCTGGAAGGCAACCGATTACAACGGTTACATGACCACCTGCGTGCAGCACATTTACATTGTGGACAATACACCGGTGTATGTCGAATTTCCGCTGGATACGACATTCCATGCCTGTATCTCTGTTGCCGATTTAGATCCCGACCTGCTGCCCGACCCTTATGGTTATCCCATCGTTTTGTACGAAGATTGCGAGCTGATGGCATTCAACTACACAGATTGGGTATTTACTGCCTCTGCCGGATCTTGCGTCAAAATTCTGCGCCAATGGAAAGTATTGGATTGGTGCAGCTACAATGAATTCACAGGTGAAGGCATCTGGCAGGAAACGCAAATCTTGAAAATTCAAGACAATGAGCCACCTACGTTTACTTGCCCAAATGACGTGGTCGTCAATACCGGTTATGGCGATTGTGTCGCCACGGTTACCTTACCCTCCCTGACCGATGTAGAGGATTGCCTCAGTGATATCACCATTAAGATCATTGGAGATCTTAACAATGGGTTTGTACACCAGAATTTGCCCATTGGCGAATACGATGTCACTTATATCGTCACCGATGGCTGCGACAACACCTCTAGCTGTAGCATTACAGTATCGGTCGTGGATCAGCAGGCGCCAGGCGTGGTCTGCATTGAGGGCGTTTCCTTTCCTTTGATGAGCAATGGAGAGGCGGCGCTTTGGGCTTCTGATGTGGAGCAAGGGAGCAGTTTTGACTTCTGTACCCCCTACCATCAGTTGAAGTTTCGTTTGGGGCCTGAACCTGCACCCGGCCAAACCACGCCACCTGCCGATGATTTCATGGTGTTCGATTGCAATGACTTAGGGCTTAATATTATTGCCTTGTGGGCGGGCGATGCCGCAGGCAACTGGTCTTATTGCCTGACCACAGCAGTGGTGCAGGATCATCAGCAAGTATGTGGCCCACAAATAGCCAGTATAGCAGGTGCTGTGGAAGACTACCAGGGAGATCGTATGGCAGAGGTCGCCATTCATATCGATAGCACACAAACAGGCAGCTACACCGAATGGACCGATTCGACGGGGGCGTATCAGTTTGGCGGCATGCCTATGGGTGCAGAATATGTACTAAGACCTGCTTATGATGGCGATCCGCTGGAAGGCGTTAGCCTAGCCGATATTATCTTACTGGCCAAGCACGTAATGGGCGTGGATACCCTCGATTCGCCCTATCAGATTATAGCAGCGGATGCCGATGCTTCGGGATTTGTGGATATGGAAGATGTCTATTATTTACATCGCTTGTTGCTGGGAATCCACACGCATTTCCCAGATAGTGTTTCCTGGCGTTTTGTTCCCGCTGACTTTGATTTTCCCGACTCGAACCACCCCCTGGCCACCAATTTTCCTGAAATTCTAAAAATTGATCCGCTGAATTCCAGTATTTCCAACCAGGATTTTATAGCCATAAAAATTGGCGATCTGGATGGCAGTTCTGTTACAACAGTTGACAATAGCGCCCAAAGCCTTGAAGACCGCTCTTGGGCGTCGTTGCAAGTGAATATAGAAGATCAGCATTTGTCAAAAGGAGCAATCGCAGAAATATTCCTCACCTTGCCAGAAGGGCAAGCGTTATCCGGGCTTCATTTGCCGCTGCAATGGGAAAATATTACGCTGGAAAGTTATGAGCAAATTGGACTGGATGGCGCTTTACTGGTTCCCGCTGGCGATGGTATCACTTTGAGCTGGCTAGGGACAAGCGACTTTGCCTCTGAGCGAGTGAGTAACTTGTTGTATCTGAAGCTCAAGGCTGAAAAAGACTTACAACTCAGCGAAGCCATCCGTTTGCACACTTCTGCCAAAGCCTATCGAAACACTATAAAATACGACGAAATGACGGTTGATTTATGGTTTAATCCGCCGGGATATTCTAATTCGGTGGTTCGCAACTTCCCGAACCCATTTGAAGAGGAAACCAAGTTTTTCCTAGAACTGGATACCGATCAGACAGTTCGACTGACTTTGTGGGACACCAAAGGGCAAATCATACTCAAAAAAGAAGTTCGCCTCAACAAAGGCGCCCAGCAAATCAGTCTGTTGGCTGCTGAGCTAGCCAAGCCGGGCATTTATCTTTATCAGATAGATTGTAATGGACGTTTCCATACTGGCCGATTGGTACATGCCTTGAATTAAAATTTTAGTTTGGGCTTTAAGCCCTATTGGAGGAAAAGGCGTGGGTATCTTCTGGGATGCTTACGCCTTTTCTAATATAAACTGGGCGTCGATGTCTAGCTTTTCATGCAGTCGTTTGGCAAGGTCGAGGTTGATTTTCCTCTTTCCTCTTAGGATTTCCGATAACCTGGAAGGCGAAATGTCCAATAATTGAGCCAGGTCTTTTTGTTTTAGTTTTAGCAAATACATTTTTAACTCAATCATTTCTGACAATGATTGAGGTTGCTGGATAGGCATGAGGGGAATGCTATCTTCCCAAGCTTCTGCTAAAAGCGAAAGGCGCTTTAATTCAGCAGTATCTGCTTCGGACAGTGCACTGAAGCCTCCACCATCAGTAGCTTTATTTAGAAATTGCTCTATAAGGGTCATAATACGTTTGTATTCTGTAGAGGACATGATTTTTGCACTCATAATGATTCATTTATATCATTTTACAATCAATTTTGTCATATTCAGCGTGGGGCTCAATGAAACGAACAAATACAGTTCGAATATCAAAAAAGATCATTGCTACTAAACGATAACGATTTCCCTTGATATTGAAAACATAACGATCATTGCCAACATAATCAACTGTATTTATTTCTTGCCTTAGCTCATTTAAATTGCTCCAATCGGCTTTTTTTACCGTATCGTATCAGTTGTTTAATACAACCCCGGCATCAGGATGCTTTTTCCCATATTCATTAAGTTGTGTTTTGCGGATAATAACCATCTTTGAAGATAATTGCGAAAATGAAAAAAAATTCCAGATTTCAGAATTTAATTATAGAAACGGTGCAATTCTTTTCTTAAAAAGCGAGCCAATCAAGTATTTTAATAGCGCTCCTAACACTATCCAATAAAATTGCGATATTAGCAGCAAAAAGCGGCAATGCAGTCCCGACTATTTAACATAGACACCATTCTCATTACCAAACGCTTGGTATTGAAGCGGTTTCGGGAAACAGATGGCGAGGCCTTTTATCAATTGGTAGAAGCCAATTACGAGCAGTTGTACCCTCATTTTACCAAGATGTTGAACCAGGTAAAGGACGAGGAAAGTGCCTCTATTTATGTCATTAAAAATATAGCCAATTGGCTATTGCAGGAAGCATACATGTTTGGTATTTGGGAAAACAGCACTGCCCGACTGGTGGGCATGATTCGCTTCTTTAATCTGGACTGGAGCCTTCCAAAAGCAGAAGTAGGCTATTTCATAGACAAGGATTTTGGAGGCAAAGGGCTGATGACAGAGGCCATGAAAATGGCACTGGATTTCGCCTTCAACCAGTTGGCACTGGAAAGGATCAGCTTGCGAACCAGCATGGAAAATGTCGCTAGCCAACGTTTGGCTCGCAAATCGGGTTTTTTGCGCGAAGGCGATTTGCGCAATGACCATAGGCGGCTATCGGGCGAGTTGACGGATGTCATGTTGTTCGGGCTTTCCAGATCAGAATACATGAGCCATAAATAAGTCCCGACAATAGATTAGTAGCGTGCAAAAAATTACTTCCCGATTTACCAAAGTCCTTACCCTAGCGGA
>CALMIR010000022.1 GCA_937864265.1 uncultured Saprospirales bacterium
GGTTTCGAGTTTTTTATTCGACGATAGCGGTTACTAATTCCTCATGGCTTCAACAGGCTTCAACTTGCTGATTTTCCAAAAGGGATACAAAGCCAGTAGGGCTGTAATGATCAAAACAATAAGTGCCTGGGTGATGAGGATTTTCCAATCGAACAAAGCTGGGAAAATTGGCTCGAAGTCGAATTTCTCCAGTGTTGCTGCGTATTCCCCTGAGAAGCGGAGGGGATTGACTTTAAAATACCAAACCACTGGAATAGCGGCCAATATACCGGAAAGCCCCCCGAGAATGGCCAGCAAGACGACCTCCATCCAAATGCTCCAGCCCAATTGTCGGCGCTTCATGCCTATGGAAACCAATACACCCATTTCGTATTCCCGTTCTTTGGCCATCATCAGTATAGTACCCAGGATACCAAATGCAATGATCATGTATAGGATGAAATAAACGATGATATTGCCTGCGCTGTCCAGAGATTTGGCTTCAACCAGATCGGGTAGCATGGCCTCCCAGTCCATGACTTCATAAGCAGCCGTATCCAGTTTGGTTTCTAAGTGCCGAACAATTTTTTTGATGGCATCCTGATCGTCAATTTTTAGCGCCAGGGAGGTAATTTGATCGGGCGCGGCATAAAATTGCTGGGCTTCTTCCAGCGGCAACACCACCATTTGTTTGTTCAGGTCGGGTGAACCGAATTTTACAAAGCCTTTGATGGGGTATTTGCCGGCAGCATTTGCCCCGTGGTAGCCCTGGCTGATCAATACCAGGGTATCGCCTATGTTGAGTGCTAATTTTTCGGCTAAGCCCTCCCCGAGCAGCACCGCCTGGTCATCGACCTTGAGGTATTGGCCTTTCGTCAGGCGGTCTTTCAGTTGGGTCATGCTGTTTTCCAGATCGGGGTTGGTGCCTACCACCATTGCCCCGGAGGTGCTTTCATCAGAGGCGGCTAAGGCAAACGACTCCAGGCGGGGAATAACAGCGCTTACGCCAGGCGTTTCCTGGATAAAGCTTACGGTACTGTCTGTCAGGGTAAAGCTTTTATCCAGCGACTGCTCCTCCCAATAGCCTTTTTGGTGAACCTGTACAAAGCCAAAGTAGTAGTTTACCACATTGCCGATCATGTTGTTCCAGGCGCCTTTTTGCAGCGATTCCATAAAGGATGCGAACAAAACGGCAAAAAGGATGGAAGCCACTGTAATTAAAGTTCTTCGTCGGTTGCGCCAGATGTTTCGCCAAGCTAGTTTTAAGAGCATGTGGTTGATTTTTAAGTTTGCAAGACGAATTATAGCCGCTTCATGTTTTGCACAGAGAAAAAGGATTCGTTGATCACTGTTTTAAAATCCAGGCTCACGTATTCGACGATGGTTTTGTGGCCTTCTTCATCGGCAGGAACAATCTCCAAAACCGAGGGCAATAATTTCCCGCCAAGGGTTTTTACTTTTTTGCCGTACATGGTATTGACTAGGTAGCCATCCTCGTCGTAAAATTCCGTTTTCATCTGCATGTACTCGGTTTTGTCAATCCACATCACCACCTTTCCCCACACGACAGGTGCATCGGCGTTGGGAATCAGTTCTATTTTGTAACAATCCCGGTCTTCCACTTTTTCAGTGCCTTTCAGGGTGTGTTTGTAGTCTTCTACGATAGACGATTGCCTGACCAGGTCGTCGTTGGTAAAATCCGAGCCCATCCAGGACTGCATCATCATGGATGGCGGCATCTTGATGCTGCGGTCGATGGTGGGTTGCCAGTTCCAAAGTTCCTTGCCGCGTTTGAGGAAGGCCGTTCCTTTGTCGCGGGCCGGGCTGGTAATCAATATGAGCGCCATATCGCTGCCTTTGCTCCAGCTTTTCAGCGCGATTTCGCGGGTCCAGGTAGGGCGCACGATGGTCATTTTCATTTCGGAGGTACTGTATTCGCCGCGCATTTTTTCGTCGGCTTTTTGGACGATTTCCTTAGCGCTGGGGTCTCCAGTCCCGTTTTTACCAGAAAAGCCGGCTGCCCAACTGAGTGCCAATATTAACAGATACGTTTTCATTTTATTTGCTTTGTTGAATAAACTGTTCAATAATGAGTTGCTTCATTTGCTCCAACGGATAGTCGGGAGCCATTTGCATGTAATGCAGCATAATGCCATCCATCGCAGCGCCATAAAGCCAGGCTTTGTATTCGGCTTTTTCTGCTCCCATGCTGGAAAAAAGCGCGGCTACTGTTTGCATCGCTTTTTCCTGTTGCTTTTTCAACAGTGGTTCCAGGCTGGTCAAAACATCGGTTTGAAAAGCCAAAGAGGTCATCAGTTTCCAGTAGTGTAAATCTCCTTGCACAATTTGGAAAGAAGCTTCTGTCAACTCAATCAGCATTTCCAAGGGCGACTTATCGGCCGCCAGCACCTCGTCCATGATCTTCTCTCCCATTTCTACGGCTTCCATGATGATGGATTCCAGCAGCGCTTCTTTGCTGGTAAAGTAATTGTACATCAGCCCTTTGGAAATACCCGCTTCTTTGGCAATTTGGCTAATGGATGTGCTGTGGTATCCATTGTGGGCAAATAGCTCCAACGCCGTAGCCTGGATGGCTTCCTTGCTTTTTTGCCGCAAGGCTTCAAAGGCTGTTTTGGTACGTGGAGACATGTGATTTTAGATATTTGACAGTAAATAATTTGGTTTTTATTGACCGAATGGTCAGTCAAAAATACAACGAGAAAACGAGATCAGCAAAGGAAAAGGGATAAAATGATAAAAAAAGGCGACGAAATAGTAGGATGCCTGGATGGAATGTATCCTTTGTTGATGCCTTGGTTTATTTTTTGATAAAAATCGGGTTTTATGCTAGTACAAACCAAAAATCATTGCCATATTTGTAAGCACACCTAAATAGATAAAGACATGCAACAACAGCCGGAAAAACCCTCGGAAAATAAGATAGAAAATAGCAAGAACGTCATTCAAGACTCCAATATACAAGGGCAAAACATCCATATTGGCGATGTCCATTATCACGGTGCGCAAGAAAGTAAATTGAGCACTGACTCGCTGGAAACCTTTGAAAAAATCAGACAACTCATTATCCACAATCGCATGGATGCTGCATTCAAGGCCTTGAATGATATAGCAAAAACCTTGGATAAAGATTTGGCGGACGGCATATACATGCTCCACAACCAGTGGAAGGATTTGAAAAATAAGGAAAACATGGGCTTCATTTCTTATGGTGAAGCGACGATTCGCCGCAATCAATTGGTCAATAGCCTGCTGCAAACCATCCGCGATTTGGAGGAAAATCAAATCCCATGAAGTCCCGGAAAGATCATTACCAGAAGATCGTTCAGGATGGGTTTCGACTGCTGGAGGAGCAAATGGCTTATTCGCAAGCAATTGTATGCAAAAAGATGGATGCGCTAGGCATGGGAATAGCAACGGCAACCCTCAGCAATATCATTAACGAAACCCGAGCTGTTGGCAAAGAATCCTTGTATAAGGCGGGAGAAGCCATGCTTCAAATCGTGGAGTCGGAATTGGGATACCGCTATGATGAAAAAATGCAAGCCTTTGTAGAAATGTCCAAACCGCCAGACTGGACGCCTTTGATCATTTCCATTGATGCGGATGAAAGCCAATTGATATTCCATCAAGAAGGGCGTTTGTCTATTCCTTACAAAGTCGCCTTTTTACAAAAAGCACAAAAGGAAATCATTGAATTTGGCGTTCGCCTAAATGCGTTTTCCCAATACTTCATTACCCGGAGCAGCCATGAGTTTAGGGATCCGATGGAAGCCTTGCTGGAAAAGGGGGTGAATTTTAAGCTTTATCTACTAAATCCGGAGCACAACGCCGCGCGCTTTTATTTTGAGGATCGCGCCAAAGTACAAGAAGATGAGGCCAAATCCATTGCCCGTATTCGGGAAGTGATAGAACAGTTGCGACAGATACAAGCAGAGTTGAACCTGCTGTCTTATCGCGGCAAATTTGAGGTGTTCAAATACGACCACGTCCCCTATTGCCATTTTTTGATCGTCGATGGAGAGACTCAAAATGGCCGATTGATGGTATCGCCCTATTTATATGGCATTCGCCGCGCCGATTGTCCAGTAGTGGAGATCAGCAAGAGCAGCCAGCGGAGTTTATACAGGCGTTATTGGCTATCTTTCAAAGCGTCGGTTGAGGGTGCCTTGCCGATATAAAGGCATATTGCTGCATATTTATTGGAGTAAAGCAGGTTACCAAAGCGGGTTATTGGCATTAACCAATAGTATTTTCCTACCTAAAACTCAATAATCATGGCCAAAAACTCGCCAAAAGATGCTCCAAAAACATGCCAGAGCGCATTAACCGAGCTGTTTCCCAAAGGGTACTACCCACCGCATACGCCGGAAATGAAAAAAATCATGGACGAATTGCGGGTCATCGTCAGCAATCCAGTTGTAGAAGCTGCCTACAACGATGCCATTGCGAAACTCGACCCTTTTGTGATGGAACTCGGCGTACAACAAGAAAATCCCTGGACAGGCACGACAGTAGATGACTTTGTATGTTACTTTGACAAATGGTTCACGTTTTTGCCCCAGCCTTCTAGCGGGCTGGGTTTTATTGTGCCGCTTACTTTTTTGTACCTCAATAATCCCGCCGCTTTTTATTTCCTCAATAAGCTGCAAAGCAAGAGTGGAAAAGCCAAAGCCTATTCTGCTGAAATTTTCAACTGGACGGTCAAATTCATTAAAGAGCGCGGTCGCTTCATGGACTCCAAGGAATCGGCCTACTATATTGATGAATGGATGAAATTCTTGGGGCCTTCGGCTTATGAAGACTATATCGTGCCTAAGAGCGGGTACAAAACCTTTAACGAGTTTTTTACCCGAAGCCTCAACACCCAAAACAATCCCCGCCCCATCGCCAGCCCAGATGACGACGCTGTTTTGGTTGCTTCAGCCGATACAGAGATCAACTTCATCGAAACCAACCTGACACTCAAGACTTCCCTTCCGATAAAAACCCGCGAAATCAACGTAACAGAATTGCTCAATAATTCTGCTTATGCCAAATACTTTGTGGGGGGAACAGCTTTGTCTTGCGTGCTGTTGCCGACCAACTACCACCACTATCATGCTCCTGTTAGCGGCTTACTGGTAGAGAGCATGGATGTGCCGGGCATCTACAACGGCATCATGGATGGCGAGCATTGGTTCAATGAAGGTAATATCGGCGAAAGCAATACCGAATTCAGCATTTTTGAAGACTTCCACCGGGCCTATTTTATTTTCAAAACGGAAAAATACGGGCATGTAGCCATGATTCCGGTGGGCTTGAATACCATTAGTTCTATCCATCCTTCAGTGGTCAATAAACGCTCTACCTATGTAGCACCTGGTGAGCAGCCCATTCCGGTTAAAAAAGGGCAGGAGTTGGGCCATTTTGCTTATGGCGGCTCGCTCAATATACTGCTTTTTGAAGCAGGGGTACTGGATGGTATTTCTGTGTTGCAAGGGCAACGAATAGGAACAATGGCGGAGAAAAAAGAATAGCGCCTCAAACGCTAACGCACTTAATAGAAGGAGCCAGGTAATGATGTATTGCCTGGCTCTTTTAATTTTCATAAGCACCAAAATTTACGTAAATTTTTGTAAAAGCCTGTAAATCAATCGGCTTATTGTCCGGCCTTGCGATTATCCCCACCTTTGTACCGTATTCAACGGAAAAATAGAATGGCCATTTGGAGGTCGTCATCTTAAGCCTGATACGCTGAAATGACCCACCAATTTTGGAGAAAGGCGCAGTACACGCCTAAGCTCTCCTAGCCATCCCTATGCCCCTGAATGAGGTATGTATCGACCACGATTTGGGTAGCTGCAGATGCTCGAATGTGGTGCCAAACATACAATGGTAATCACATTTGTTAACCCAAAATTTTCAGCTCATGGATTTGCTTCTTTTGTTGGAAGTTCTCCAATTGATCGTCGAGGACATCATTATGCCTTAATGAAAACAGAGAACAGGGAGAAGGCCTGCTGACCAGGCCACCGCAAGGATGGAATAGCCCGGCTGCTATTTCATCCTTTCCCTTAGTTTCTTCAGCAGCCAGCTCTTATTGAAAATAGGCTTGGAAGATTCAATGTCAGCCAGTAAGCCATCTTTATCTTTATCCGGCATTAGTATGCGTTTAAGCAATTTTTGGAAATTATTGAAACCAGCTATCGTCTTAGGACTTAATGTTTTATTCCGCTTTAAAAAATCTTTGAGGTTGCGGCATTGATCCCAAACATCTTCCCCCTCTTCTGTCATCGCCATAATGACCAAGGAACGGATTCTTACTTCCAAGAAAGCATCTGAATATTTATCCTTGTGGTCTTTTTGCCCTTCTTTCAATTCCTGAAGCAATTCCAGCACGCTGGAATATTTTTTTTGTGCAAACAGGATAAGCGCGTCGGCCACTTTGACGGTGGTTTCTTTCAAATTCGGGCGCAAATAAGGCGACCATTTGTCTATAAAATGTCGAGCTGTTTCTATTTTTTCGAGATAGCAGGCCAAATTTACAATATTGAGGAAGCGCATACTGGAAATAAGCCCCTCCTCAAAAAGCACTTGCGTATCCAATCCAAGATCGTAGAGTTGAAATAAAATATCCATCCATCCATAGTCATTCTGCTTAAGTCGGTCGGATATAAAATTGATGAGGCTTCCATGGAGAATGTATTGGGTCTCCAGTGAAAAAAGGGGGTAGTTTTTTTTAAAAAATGCCTCCAGGTCATGAAAAGCGTTTTTGTCCTTATTCTCCATCAGGGTTGCCGTAAGCCATAGCGCTTGGTGGAGTGGAGTTGAGGGTGGGCTAGTAAAGGGAGGTTCTTCGCCGGATGAGTTGGATGCTGTTTCCTGCGAAAAACCTACCAGGTCTTTAATAGCATCCCAAAATAAAATAGGATCATAGGATTCCTGCATCATATTCATTCGGCTGTGTAATTCAGCGCCGTATTGCAGTTTGGCTGCCATATAAAAAGCATCCGTTTGTTCCATCATGCGACGGATGACGGCTTGGTCTTTTGTATGCAGACCTTCCTGCGGATCGGAGTAATAATACCACAGGTGTTGCAGGTAAAGCCTGTCGGCAATAGACCATATGTCTTTGGGTGGCTCTTTTTCGTAGGCTTGATTGACGCGGTCGTGGTACAGAGAAAAAAGGTGGCTGAGCTGTCTTTCCTTGAGTATTTCGGCGATCATAATGTCACGGCGGGGGCTGTCCTTTTGACGCAGTTTTTCCAACAGCAAAAACTCTTCCAGCCATTTGTACAAGCGACTCGATTCATTGAGTATGCGTTTTTCGGCATTTTCCGCATCCGTTCCCAATACTTTTTGGATGACTTTTTCTTTGCTCATTTTTTTATCGTCTTCCAAGTTGGGGTGCAATCCGCGGAAGTACTCGAACAACTTCAAGGCTACATCGTAATTGCCGTAAAGGGCTTTAGCATACTTGGAGAATGCCTTGACTTCCTCTGGAGAAAGTTTGGCTAAAAGCACGGGAAACTTATTGTTTTTCATGGAAAGGGATCATTTAGTGAAAGCGATGGCAAGTTGCAAAAGCAACTAAAATGGCTGTTTTTTTGAGGAAAAAACTAAAACAAAGTTAGGAATTTTTTAGGAAAAAGAGGGAAAAGGCTTTTGGTTGTAAAAAATTGTAAATCAATTTATTATGAAATAAATGGGCTGAAAATTATTTCCGGAAAGTTCTTTTTTTTGAGAGGAAAGGAGGCTTTTTTACGTTTTGAAACTCCAATAATCTAAAGGATTTTTGTTTCAGCCAAGTGAAAACTGTTTTCATTGCATATTCAGGAAAAGAACGCTCCGTTCTTCTGGTGCGGCATTCCTTGCCATTTATTTGGCGTAAGGTTGTCGCCCCCTTTTCCTGATTGCTTCAAAAAACCAGTTGATTGATCAAATATAGCAATATCTATTGATGCGCCCAAATATGCCCAGTTAAATTGATCGCATGAAAAGAACCGCCCGAAAACAAGAGATTGATGTGTTTTGCGATAAGTTGCAACACAATTACAAAAAGTACTGCCAGATACACCAGCTACCAGAAGGATTGAACAGTTTTACGACGTACCTGATTGACGAATCCCTGATTGAAGACACCACCATCCGGCAATATGCCATCAACGAGTTATTCAAAGAACTTTATCCGAAAAACGAGTACAAAAAGACCCGAACCGTAGAGCAATTAGCCAGCCGTTTTAACCTAACTACCCGCAGCATTTGGAATGTGTTGAGGCGAGAAGGCAGAAATAAGTAAAAGTTTTGCCTAAAATCAAACCGTGTTATTTGGTAAGCATGTTGAAAGAACATATTTTTAAAATCATATAAGCACCTAAGCCCTATGCGAATTGCACTACTAACGCCTATCGAGATCGAATATAAGGCCGTTCGTAGCTTCCTCGAATCTGTTCGTGAAGTACAAGAGGAGGGGTTGTATTATACCATGGGGCAATTCCAGGGGCTTCACCACACTTTTTCCATCGTACTCCGCCAAACGGGCTCCCGCAACAGCGAAGTGGCATTGGCTACCGAACGGGTCATCCGCTTATTCCAACCTGAAATCGCCATCCTAACCGGCATCGCCGGAGGGGTCAAAGATGCGAGCATTGGCGATGTTGTAGTGGGCACTCAGGCATACGGCTACGAAGCCGGCAAATCCACCGACGCAGGCTTTTCAAGCAGGCCCAATGTATTGCCCTATAGTTGGGAACTCATCGAGTTGGCACAGCACGTCGCTCAAGAGGACAAGTGGCGGCAACGCCTTGCTGATGCTGCCAAACCCAAGGTCTTTTTTGGCGCCATCGCCTCCGGCGACCAAGTAGTGGCTTCTACCCGTTCCGAGGCATACCAAATTATTAAGGCACATTACAACGACACCCTGGCGCTGGAAATGGAAGCCATCGGCTTTGCCCGGGCTGCAACCCACCATCGCCAAGTTCGGATCATCAATATCCGGGGCGTTTCTGATTTGTTGGACGGCAAAAACGCCGCCCACGACGCTGCCAATCAACCTATGGCGGCCCACCATGCAGCCGCTTTTGTCTTTGAATTGCTGCAACAATTGAATTTCCAATCCTTTACCAACCAAACTATGGATACCAAAGTATTAGCCAAGCAGATTGTCAATACGCTTTTCCCGCTGTTAAAACTAGACTCCCTGCAACAAATCGGCCAAGAGTTCAAACAGGCCACCGACGGCACCATCCTGGAAATCTGGGAAAAGGTGAAGCCCATCTTCATCGAGGAGGTTGATGCAGAAGAGGAAGTGGACACTTCCAAAGGTGCCGTCAGTTCCAGTCTGCGCAAAAAACTGGAACAGGACGCTCCTTTAAAAACGGAACTAGAAGCCCTGCTGAAAGTGGCGGAAACGAAAGGAACGACACCCGTGAATCAGGTGACGATTGTGGGTAGTAAGAATGTGGTGCAGGGGAGTACTATTTCGGTAGGCGGGGATTTTAGGGTTGGGGATGGGTGAGGGGACCGCTGCATGGAAATTTATTTTTTAACCCAATATTTATTTGTATGAGAATCCTAGTATTAAGTATTTTGAGTGCTATTATGGTATCTTCTTGTGGTTCCGTAAAACGATTTGTTGCACCGCCATTCACCGATGTGGATAAAATTTTAGAACTTAAACCTGGCCAAACGGTGGAGGAGGTTTCTGAAATTCTTCGTGTACCGCCTTACGATGTGGTACATAGCTATGAGTCCCAGAGTATGGTATTGGTTTATAACTATCGGCTAAAGGATAGAACATTTGTAGTACCTTCCAGAGCAGTTGATAATGTAACGCACAATCCAGACTCCCAAAGAGAAGGCGAACTCTGGTACAACAACAATTACCGGGAAATCTTTCTTTTGTTCAATGAAGGCAAGCTAAAAAGCATTTTCGGCGAAAGGGCTTTCTCTGAAGGGGTCTTGATAGAAGCATTAGATGATGGAGTCATTGCAGAACAATTAAAGGGCGATGATCTGAACGCAGCAGAATATCTGTTTCTGCATGATGCTTATGACACCCACAGAGCTTATAAGGAAAGTGTTAAGCTCAACGACGATGCTCGGTTGACTGGGCGTAAAAAACTAATGGAAAAGTTCGGTTTAGTCATTGCTGCTTTGTTTGGGATTTCTTTGTTGACTCTTTAATTCTTTTGTAATAAAAAAAAGTTTCAAATGAAAGGTAGAACGAGTTTTCAAATTCATCATTCAATAATCATACTGCTAATTACGGCCTGCTGTTTTTCTCAGTTCTCTTATGGACAAGATGATTTATTGAGAGATACCCTGGACGTCAATAAAACGGTTGCCGTTATTCTTTTTTCTTCTTCCTCAGAGTATGATGGAAAAGAAGTGGAATATTCGCGTATGCTCACCGAACGGGTACAAACAGCTATTGAGCAAACCAAACGCTTTACCATGGTCGAACGGCTTGACCTGGAAAAGGTCATTGCCATTCGTCGAGATCAAGACAATAATGAGCAAGAATACGCATATTGGAAAAAACTTCCTGAAAGCCATCTGATAGAAGCGGGACGTCAATTGGGTGTGGAATATATTTTCACAGGAAATATATCCAATGTAGCTGCAGACCCCAGTGTTTCTGGCGGCTATGTTGGAGAATTTGGTTTCACCATCAAAGCGATATCGGTAGAAACGGGCAAATTATATGTTTCAGAATCTTTCCGGGCAGCTTCGGAAAAGTTAATTGGAACGAATTCAAAACAAGAAGCCCTGGAAAAAGCCCTGGAAAAAGTTTCAGACCCCGTAAAAGAATTTGTTGATCGGTATTTTCCCATCGAGGTGCCACTTTTCAAAGTAAAAGAAGTATCTAAAAAAGGAATTCCTGAAATTATCATTTTTCGCGGAGGACTTTCTAATGGATTAAGGAAAGACCAACAACTGGACGTGGTGATTACTGTACCCGGTGATAAAGATTACCGTGACAAAATTGGCGAAGTAAAAATCGTGGAAATAGCTTCTAAATTTTGCACCTGCAAGGTGGTGGACGGCGGCGAGGCAATACTAAAGGCCATAGAAGCTATGGAGCAGATATTAGGGCGCAGTGTAGCGCATACTAAAAAAGGCCCTTTCAAGTAAAAGCTACTTTAGGTCGGGTTGGGATTTACCTAGCCCGGTCTATTTTTTCAATCAAAAACGACCCGAAAACCCAAATTGTCGTTTTTAAAGCCTTTTAGGTGTATCGTTTCGGAGCGAATTTCTAGCTCTTTACTATAACTTTTCCAACCGCCACCTTTGGCAATATAATACCCTGGCTTTTCGGGGTAAGGATCGCTGCACCATTCTTTTACATTTCCACACATATCATATATCCCTAATTCGTTGGGTTTTTTCTTGCCAACTACTTGTGGGCCACCGGTTTGGGCGCCGAACCAAGCTACTTCACTGGCTGAATCGCTGCCACTAAAGGTGAAATTTGCCGTTCCATTGGAAGCGGCATATTCCCATTCTGCTACTGTGGGCAGCCGCCCGCCTATATATACGCAATAGGCTTGTGCATCTTGCCTGGAAACATAAGTCATAGGCAGGTTTTTATTTGTGGTATCTACTTTTTCATAAGGGAAGGTGTGTGAAGATGTTTGGCAAAATAATAGGTACTCACCGATGGTTGTTTCGTATTTGGCGATCGAGAATGATGAGATACTATCGATGGTAGGGCGAATGTGTATTTTGTTTATGGAAGTAGGGCGTACAGGTGCTTCAGGCTGGAATTTTTTAGATGTTGCCCCCCCAGTAATAGGTTTTTCTAATTTCTTTGCTTGAGACCCTTTGGTTTGTATAGGTGCAACAACGCTGTCACTCCCGTTCGTACTATCTTTTGGGGGCTCTACCTTTTCCGTTAAGTTAGCAGGCTGTTGGGAGAATTGGTAGGCAAAAATTGCTCCGACAATGAGCAGCCCTAGTACCGACAATGGGATTAACCAAGAGATAAGTCGCCGATTGTTTTTTAGACCAGGTTCTGGCTTTTCCGGAAAATCTATCTGATCGACGTTTTCTATTTCATCTAGGATCGAGAGCAGACTCCGGTGTAGTATTGCCGTTTGTCGTCGCGCTTCTTCCGAGGAATATATGCCTAGATTTTTATTGGTGCTAAATTCCTGGAACTGATTGGACAAAATGATTAAATCATTATAGCCTTTATCATCGCTTTTTTGCTTAGTATGATCCAGGAGGAGCTGCAATACTTGTTTCGCTTTGCCTTTTTCTATGAGTTTTTTTAGCTTTTCTTTCATTGTATAGCCTTATTCTTATCATTCTTAGCGAGCTTGAGAGCTTCCTTTGATCCATCCATAATCGGAAAAATGCCATCACATAATGGCATCAAATATAATCAAATACTATGAGGGTGCATTATTTTAAGTTTGGCTGGGCTAAATGGCACTGTTGTAAAGACCGAAAATACCGTGCCACAAGCCCTACACGCAGCCAAAACGCCTGTTTTTCCAGTCAAACTGACTGGATATGCCCAGCTTTAGCCTTGAAAAACAAGTACCCCAATGGATGGGTACAAAACGTAGTTAACCTGAACGACTTGCTTGTTTAAGCGCAGTGTCTGTACCATCCCGCACTTACTTACTCCACGACCGTTATTTTCAACATATTCGTCCGGTGGCGACGGTGCAGCGGCATGCTGCCCGTGTTGATGATGATCTCGCCTTCGTTTACTTTGCCTTCTTGTTTCAGGATGCGGGTGACGTCTTGTATGGTTTCATCCGTTGTGGTGAAGCGATCGTAATAGAAGCAGCGCACGCCCCAAACCAGGTTGAGGGTGGCCAGCATGTGCATGCGATCGGAGAAAATAAAGATTTCGCACTTCGGGCGGTAGCTGGACACTTTGAAGGCAGTGTAGCCCGAACTGGTCATGCCGATGATGGCTCTGGCGTTGATCTGGTCGGCGGTACGACCAGCATTGAAGCAAATCACATCAGAGAGGAAGGTGCGGGAATTTGGATTGGGCACCGGGCGTCGATTTTCAAAATTATAGTGCGTTTCGGCTACTTCGATGATTTTGTTCATGGCCTCCACCACTTTTACCGGATGTTTGCCCACCGAAGTTTCGCCGCTCAACATCACCGCGTCAGCTCCATCCAGTACCGCATTGGCCACGTCCGTTATTTCAGCGCGCGTTGGGCTGGGGTTGGTGATCATGCTGTCCATCATTTGGGTAGCAACGATTACAGGTCTTGCTCGTTGCACGCATTTGACAATGATGTCTTTTTGGATCAAAGGCAACTGCTCCATAGGCACCTCTATGCCCAAGTCGCCACGTGCCACCATGATGCCGTTACAATGCTTGATGATTTTGTCAATTTTTTCTACCGCCTCCGGTTTTTCTATTTTGGCCATGATTTTGGCCGGGTGGTTCTTTGCATCAATGCGTTCTTGCAAGTCTTTCAAGTCCTTGGGTGAACGCACAAAAGACAGGGCAATCCAGTTGACGGGTTGAGTGAGAATATAATCCAGGTCGCGCAGGTCTTTTTTGGTCAAGGAAGGAAGAGAGATTTTTGTATTCGGCAGATTCACCCCTTTATTGGAAGACAGCACGCCGCCAAACATAGTAACCAGCCTAACGGTATCTTTCCGGTTGGTTTCCAGTACTTCAAAAACCAGCTTGCCATCGTCCACCAATACTTTTTCCCCGACTTGCACGTCTTCAGGGAATTGCTGGTAGCTCATGTATATTTTCTCCCGGGTACCGATGCAATCTTCATTGACCAGGGTAATGACATCGCCTTCTTTGAGTTCCAGCGCGTTGTTTTCAATTTTTCCTACGCGTAATTTTGGACCTTGCAGGTCGGCCAAAATACCGATGTGGGTATTGTATTTCTCATTGATGTAGGAGATGTGATTGATCACTTCCTGGTGGTCCTCATGCGAACCATGAGAAAAATTGAGTCGAAACACGTCAACGCCTGCTTTTACCAATTCGAGCAACATGTTGTACGAACTACAGGCTGGGCCTACAGTTGCGACGATTTTTGTATTTTGGTGGTCAATGATTTTCATATTCTTATGCTTGATAGTCAATAGGTTGCCAACTAAGTGTATTTTTTACAATAATTGGTCGCGGGTAAAGTTACAGCTATCCCTTTAATAAGTCAAGCCGGACTAATGCTTTTTTACATTTATTTAATGCTGTGGGTCGTTTATTGGAGTACAGGAGGTAGGTTTTGATCATCAAGATATACTGCCATG
Organism: uncultured Saprospirales bacterium; assembly: GCA_937864265.1. Lineage (GTDB taxonomy): Bacteria > Bacteroidota > Bacteroidia > Chitinophagales > Saprospiraceae > CALMIR01. Next base: position 14,233 of record CALMIR010000022.1, read on the forward strand.
TCAATTTATTCCTGAAGCATTCAAAAAAAGTGGGCTTAGTACCGCAAAAAAATTAAGTTCCCGATTTGTCCTAAATGGTTCATTTTAAGTGTGACTGCTAGGGTAAGGACTTTGATAAATTGGGAAGTAATTTTTTGCACACGCTTATGAAAAAAAAAGGCCAGGTAGCATTTTGCCTACCCAGCCGGAATCATAATCCCAAAAACTAATCTTATGTAGAACCTTAGCCGTTGAGGGTATCAATTGATAAGGCGAATACGGTCAAAACATATATTTATCACAAATATACTTACTTGTCTATTTTCCACCAAATGAAAAATGAACTGATTGCAAAAATATTTAAAAAAAGTTGATTTTAGCTTAAAACAGACAACAAAGTTCGGTTTTTCGACAATTTTTGCGACCTCGAACAGCCTATAAGTGGGCAAACCGTCCGATAATCAGATTTCGGCCTCTGATTTGATCAGTAATTGAAATCCATTGCCATGGATATTGACGATTTCGATGTTGTCGTCTTTGCTGAGGTATTTGCGCAATTTGGTCACAAAAACATCCATGCTTCGCGCCGTAAAGTAATTGTCTTCGCCCCATATTTTAGTCAGGGCCTCGGAACGGGGCAAAATATCGTTTTTATATTGAGCAAACATGCGCAAGAGTTGGGCTTCTTTGGGAGAGAGTTTGTTTTTGTCCTCTTCTTTGCTGCCCGGATCATAGGTCAATATGCGCAAGGGGTAGTTAAAGTGGTATTTCCCGATGTGAAATTCTTTGATTTCTTCTTTCGGGTCGGCTTTAGTTTGGCTGCGTTTTAGAATAGCTTGAATCCGGTACAGCAATTCTTCCGAGTTAAACGGCTTGGTGATATAATCATCTGCACCGATTTTAAACCCTTGCAGTACATCATTTTTCATGGTTTTGGCAGTCAGAAAAATAATGGGAATATCTTGGTCTTGCTCGCGGATCTCTTTGGCGAGGGTAAAGCCATCTTTTTTAGGCATCATCACATCGAAGATACAAAGGTTGAACTCTCCCTTCTTATACATTTCCAGGCCGAGTAAACCATCGGTAGCCAAAGTCACGTCATAGTCGTGTATTTCGAGGTACGAACGCAGTACATCCCCAAAGTTCTGATCGTCTTCGACCAGTAAGATTTTGCTGTTTGCCATATTTTACTATTGTTTGCTCGGAAAAAACAGGATAAAACTACTGCCTTTTCCCAGTTCACTTTTTACGTCGATTTGTCCTTTATGAGCCGTCATCATAGCGCGAACGTAGCTCAATCCGAGTCCAAAACCCTTTACGTCGTGTAAGTTGCCGGTGTGAACTCTGTAAAATTTGTCGAAAATATGCTTCAGTTGTTCTTTGCTCATTCCGATTCCTTGATCAGAGATGGTCACTTCCACGCCGTTGGAGACATTCCGGGTATTAATCGCAATGTCTGGTGTTTCGGGCGAGTATTTATTGGCATTATCCAGCAAATTATTGATAATGTTGGAAATATGCGTTACATCGCCCTCCACGAAAGGAGATTCTGCGTTCATTTGGACGCTTACTTGTCCTCCCCTTTGCTCCAGTTGTAAATTGATGTTTTCAACCGCGTAATGGATGATGTCGTGCAGGTTAACTTCCGAAATTTTCAGAGAAAAATCATTCTTATCCAGGAGCGCCATTTGCAAAACCTTCTCCACTTGACTATTCATACGTTTATTTTCCTGTTTTATTATGTTGGCAAAGCGACTAACCTTATCGGGATTGCCAGAAACAATGGGATTGGTAATCGAATCGGCTGCCAGGGAGATCGTCGCGATCGGGGTTTTGAATTCGTGTGTCATGTTGTTGATGAAATCAGTTTTCATTTCCGATAGCTTTTTTTGCTGGAAAATGACGCTAATCGTATAGGCAAAACAAAACAGGATAAGTGCAGAAAAAAGGATGGCGCCAGCGAGGTTCATCCAGATGGATTGCCAAACAAAGCTCGTCCTCGCCGGGAAATGGATCATCAATAACCCCGGCGACGGGATTTCCTCCGGAAACAATTCTACTTTGTAACGGGTATTGAACAATTCGCCCGTAGGTTGTTCCTCCACCACATAATGGCCATCTACGATGATAAAACTTTCAGTTTCTTTATTGTATATACCATAACTATAATCGGTGTCTATGCCTCTGTTGGTCAATTCTTTCCGAATAATATCGTCGATGTGCTTCAATTTGATGCGCTGTTCCAATGGAATGCCCGTATTGCTTTGGCGAAAATGCACCATTAAAGCCTTATAAGCATCTTCTTTTTTGGCCATACAATCCGCACAGGTGCAAGTATTTTCAATTTCTTCCATCAGCTTATCCAGAATTTCTTTTCTGCTGTATTGGGGTATGATGGAAGTTTGTTTGCGGCTGACGGAAAAATCGAAGTAGATTTCGTTGGCATCATTATTGGGGTGCGATTCGTAGTAGGTAGTCACATATCCGTTGACGTACTGGTTGAGTGCTGTGCGGTTTTCTTCCGCCTCCACGCGTTGTACTACTGTATTTAGCGCTGTATAAATATTTTTTTCAAATCGCTCTTCATTAACTTTTACGGCAGTACCTATCAAGTCTAATTGCAACCAAAAAGCCCCAAAGACAGCGGCACTCATCAAGCCAATTATCGCCCATATTGCCTTTTTATTCATAAGTTAGTGGCATTTTACATTTGCAAATTTAAAAATTTCAAGCGCCTTACTTTTGGCTTTAACAGACATTTAACGCGCAGTCTTAGGCTTTCTGTAAAAAGACTTATTAACTGTTAAATTTAACATATGGTGGCAATAATTCCGCCTTATTTTTTTGTCTGAAAATTATATTGTGAATTCCCGCACAGCTATTTTGGATTGCAAATGGCGCAAAAATTATCATTTTTTAAAAACTTGCCCTGAATGAATGGTAAAAAGTGAAAAAATTGCAATAATTCCCGAACAAAAATTTATTTTATTTATGGAATTGATTTTGGTATATTTGCCGGACGTTTGATCAAGTTGGATAATTTTTCCTTCCCAAAAACCCTGTTTTCAAATAAAACTAATGTTGGCAGGCTCGGCCAATAAAGCGTTTTACCCCAATTCTCGACCCAATAAACGTAATGATATAATGTCCTAATTTGCTATACCTCACAGTTGGATCAGCAAATATTATGATATCCTCCCGCACAAATCTATTTTCAACCCCGACCAATAGTAAAAAATCAAAAATCCCTTATACTAAAGTTCTTTAGTTCTTTGATAACATGGTGTGATTAAAGGAATGCCGTACTTAAAGCAGGTTTTAAGATAAACAAACCTGCTTTAAGTACGGCAAGCGGAAATCATTGCCCCTTTCAGTCGGCCTGCTTTCCGCCGCTAAGTCTTTTCCTCTACCATTTGTCAAAGAAGCAGTTCTTTTTTCTTCTAAACAACCAAACTTGCTATGAAGAGAAATCTACTATGGGTTCTCCTTTTTTTAGGGTGTATTCCTGTTTTTGTCGATGCGCAGCCTCCCGGGCCCTGTCCAGGTAGTACGGCACCTGTGGCGCCATTCTGTAGCCAAACCTGCACCCTTTGCGGTCAGGGTATAGATGGGTATGTGGGCATGAATGCCAATACCCCGCAATGGGAAGCACCGCCCGATTTTTGCGCTCCCCAGTTCCACAGTGTACAATGGCTGGCATTTGTGGCAGGCTCGACCAATATTACCTTTCAATTTTCCGTATCGGATTGTGATGACGGCAATGGATTGCAAGTGGGCATTTATGGTACAACTGACTGTGCTTCTTGGACATCAGTTTCCAATTGTGATCCTGCTGTTCCTGAAAATGCTTCTACCATTCTCAATGCCTCGGGACTGGTGCCAGGAGGAACTTATTTGTTTGTTATTGATGGAAATGTGGGCGATGTTTGTCAGTTCCAAATAGATGTGCTAAGTGGCTCGACTGTAGCCCCGCCTGTTACGGGTACGCCATCTATTATAGGGCCTACGAATGTTTGCACTGGTGGCACCAGCACTTATACGGTCGCAGGGGTCAATGGTGCTGGTTATTATACTTGGACACTCAATGGCAATCCTATTGGTTTTGATCAAACGGTAGATGTCACCTTTCCTGCCAATGGCACGTATCAACTTTGCGTGACCCCAGGTAACTCCTGTTTTGGTGATGGGCCTACAGTTTGTACAAATATCACTGTGGGGCCGCTCCCGCCGGAGCTGATCACAGATGATATTTGCCCGGAGGACTTGCCTTATGAGTATCAAGATTTTACTTTTAGCCAATCGGGTACTTACAATTTTGAATATACTCGCCCTGATGGCTGTATTCAACCTGTCGTACTCAACCTGACGGTGAATGAACCCACACCTGACTCAGAATTTACCGTGAATATTTGTACGGGGGAAGCCTATATTTGGCAAGGTTTAACGTATTCTCAAACCGGGTTTTATCCGCGAACTTTCCAGGATGGCAATGGCTGTGATTATGTTATCACGCTTGAGTTAATCGTCAATCCGCCCGATCTGGAGCCCCTGGGAGAGATCTATTGGTGCTCCTTGTTTGGACCTTATTATGTCGGCAACGTACCACTTACCCAATCAGGTGATTTCAGCATTACTCTGGATAATCAATTCGGCTGCGATAGTACGGTATTTGGGTTTTTATACATCACTTCACCGGAATTCGTTTTCATAGACACGATTATCTGTCCGGGAGAAGAGGTAACCATTGGCGACTTTTCATATACACAAACTGGCAACTATCAAGAAACTTACATAGAACCCGGTGGTTGTGAAAATTTCTTCCAACTGCAATTATTGGTTTATGATCCGGAAACTTTTTTAGATAGGACTATTTGTTCCGGAGAATCGGTCACTATTGGCAATTCGACCTATTCGACGACAGGTGTGTATCAAAAAGTGCTGACATCTTACCTGGGTTGCGATAGTACGGTTCATTTGAACCTGACGGTTTTGCCACCTATTACAAACAGCATTTCAGCCGAAATATGTGCAGGAGAAAGCTACACCTTTGGCAGCAACACGTACACCACTGCGGGCACCTACTCGCAGGTATTTCCTTCTGCCAATGATTGTGATAGTACAGTAACCCTAACTTTGACTGTAAATCCAGATGTGCAAACCACTTTAAATCGATCCGTTTGCTTTGGTGAATCTTTTACAGTGGGCACATCAACTTTCACCCAAACGGGTGCCTACCAAGTTGACCTTACTTCGGCGGATGGCTGTGACAGTACGGTGTTTTTAAACCTGACCGTCAAACCTGAAATTATTACCAATCTCAATCCGACCATCTGTGAGGGGGAAGTTTTTTCAGCAGGCAATATGCCTTTTACAGATGAAGGTACTTATAGTATCACTTTAACTGCTAATGACGGCTGCGACAGCACGGTAAATATCAACCTTACGGTACTCGAACACGTAGAAACTTTATTGAACGCATCCATTTGTCTCGGGCAATCCTATACCGTTGGTACTTCCACGTTTAACACAACTGGAAATTATACAGTGGTTCTGAATGCCGCCAATGGTTGTGATAGTACGGTGATGCTCAGTTTGAATGTACTTGGCCCCATTGAGGAAACACTGGATGTCGCTATTTGTACCGGCCAAACTTATACCGTAGGCAACAGCACTTATAGCGTTCCGGGTTTTTACACGGATATTCTGACCAATGATATTGGTTGCGATAGTATTGTTTACTTGAATCTGAGTATTCAAGATGTGTTGCGCGATACACTGGTCTTATCGCTTTGCGAGGGCGAGAGCTATCCGATAGGCAGCAATAATTACAACAGCACGGGATTCTATAGCGGCGCTTTTGTCACTGCCTCGGGCTGCGATAGTGTGTTTTATCTCGATCTGACCATTCTACCTACCCGCTACACCGATTTGAACATCACCATTTGCGAAGGCGAAAGTGTCATGGTGGGCAATAGTACCTACACTTCTACCGGTAGCTATCAGAACATACTGACCTCCGTTGAAACCAACTGCGACAGTATCGTCAGCCTGCAATTGACGGTCAATGATGTGCCAGAGACCTTTTTGACCAGAAGTATTTGTGAAGGAGAATCTTTTATTGTGGGGTCTTCCACTTATACCCAAACGGGGAGTTACCTGGACGTACTCGCAGCAGCCAATGGTTGTGACAGTTTGGTGCACCTGGAATTGACCGTGTTGGATGTTCCGGAAACTTTTTTAGTAGAAAATATCTGTGATGGAACGGTATTTACGGTTGGTAATTCTACTTACGCTACATCCGGCACCTATACCAATACGCTAACTGCCGCCAATGGCTGCGACAGCATCGTTCACCTGGATTTAACGGTGTTAAGCATTCCTGAAACGAGCTTGATGGTCGAAATTTGCGAATTGGAATCATTTTCCGTTGGGTCATCTGTCTATGACCAGTCGGGGAGCTATACGGATATCCTAAGTGCTTCATCGGGTTGTGATAGTATTGTTTATTTAGAATTGGTGGTTTATCCAATCAAAGAGCGCTTGTTAAACATCAGCATTTGTGATGGGGGCAGCTACACGGTGGGAGGTACTAACTATACTATGGCAGGGACTTATGTAGATACCCTTGTTTCCGCCAACAATTGCGATAGTATTGTTACACTGAACCTTTCTGTGACCGATTTTTACGAAATCAACCTGCTGGAAACAATCTGCGAAGGCGATGCCTTTTCGGTAGGCAGCAATACATATACCAGCAGTGGCTTTTATTCCAATATGTTCATCTCTTCGGATGGTTGCGACAGTATCGTCAATTTGGACTTAACCGTGTTGCCCATCCCTCGTACAACGCTCGATCGGGTCATTTGCGATGGAGAATCGGTTTCGGTGGGAGGCACCCCTTACACCAATACTGGCACCTATATCGACACATTAACTGCTATTGAAACGGGTTGTGATAGTATTGTTACTTTGAACTTGGTGGTAAATGAAATATATGATGTGGTGCTTGATGAAGTGATCTGTGATGGGGAAAGCTTTGCCGTGGGCAGTTCTTCTTACAACAATACAGGCACTTACGTAAATGTGCTTACTTCTTCTAGCGGTTGTGATAGCACAGTCACTTTGAATTTGACTGTCAATGACATCCGGCAAACCAGCTTGAGCCAAACCTTATGTTTTGGCAGCAGCTTTAGCGTTGGAAATTCTACGTATTCCAATACAGGCATTTTTAGAGATACCCTGCTTTCTGTTGAGACCAACTGCGATAGTATCGTGACCTTAAACTTGACTATCCTGCCTCAAATCATAACGACAATCAGTCCAACGATTTGTTTTGGCGATAGTTTTTCGGTAGGAAACTCGACCTATTCGTCTAGTGGCGCTTACGCCGATACTTTGATTGCCGCTAATGGCTGCGATAGTGTGGTCGCCTTGAACTTAACCGTTCGGGATGAAATTGTAAGCACGCTAGTTGAGGAAATTTGTGATGGAGATCAATTTACTGTTGGTAATTCCAATTATTCCAACAGCGGACAGTATGCAGATACTTTATTGTCCGTTTTGACCGGCTGTGATAGTATCGTGACGCTCAACCTGACGGTACACCCAATTCCGCAAACGACCCTGGTAGAGGAAATCTGCGACGGCGAGAGCTTTGGGGTAGGCAATTCGGATTACACGGTAAGTGGCCAATTTGTGGATACGCTGACTTCGTTAGTAACCGGCTGCGACAGCATTGTGACGCTGAATTTGACAGTACACCCAATTCCGCAAACCACTTTGGTGGCCGAAATCTGCGACGGGGAAAGCTTTGGTGTGGGCACATCATCTTATACGATAAGCGGCCAGTTTGTGGATACACTGACTTCATTGGTGACGGGTTGTGATAGTATCGTGACGCTCCAACTTACCGTAAAGGCCATTTTGCAAACGACCTTGGTAGAGGAAATCTGCGACGGGGAAAGCTTCGGCGTGGGCAATTCGGCCTACACGATAAGCGGCCAATTTGTGGATACGCTGACTTCGGTGGTAACGGGCTGCGATAGCGTAGTGACCTTAAACCTGACGGTGCACCCGATTCCGCAAACGACCTTGGTAGAGGAAATCTGCGACGG